>NZ_JBEOZK010000002.1:0-224631 GCF_040297565.1 Streptomyces sp. NPDC001728 | reverse complement strand
CTACGCGCGCCCGCGCCCATGCCTGACGGGGGCTACGCGCGCCCGCGCCCATGCCTGACGGGGGCTACGCGCGCCCGCGCCCATGCCTGACGGGGGCTACGCGCGCCCGCGCCCATGCCTGACGGGGGCGTCCGTGCGCCCGCGCCCGCGCCGGACTGCGCTGCGTCCGCGCGCCTCACGACTACCCGGGCAGAGGGGCGCCTATGCCAGCCCGCGCCTGGCCACCGCCGGCGGGCGGTGTCCCGCGATGGACGCCACCATGTCGAGGACCTGCTTCGTCTCCGCGACCTCGTGCACCCGGTAGACCTGGGCGCCCAGCCACGCCGAGACGGCCGTGGTGGCGAGCGTCCCGAGCACCCGCTCCTTCACTGGCCGGTCCAGCGTCTCCCCGACGAAGTCCTTGTTCGACAGGGACACCAGCACCGGCCACCCCGTCTCGGCCATCTCCCCGAGCCGCCGCGTCGCCTCCAGGCTGTGCCGGGTGTTCTTCCCGAAGTCATGGCCCGGGTCGATCATGATCGCGTCCCGGCGCACCCCCAGTGAGGCCGCGCGCTCCGCGAGCCCCACCGTCACGCGCAGGATGTCCGCCATCACGTCCTCGTACGCGACCCGGTGCGGCCGGGTCCGCGGCTCGGCGCCGCCCGCGTGCGTGCACACCAGCCCCGCGCCGTACTTCGCGGCCACCTCGGCGAGCCCGGGGTCCACCCCGCCCCACGCGTCGTTCAGCACGTCCGCCCCGGCCTCGCAGACCGCCGCGCCGACGTCCGCCCGCCAGGTGTCCACGCTGATCACGACATCGGGGTGGCGCCGGCGCACCTCGGCGACGAAACCGACCGTGCGCCGCGCCTCCTCCGCGGCCGTCACCTCCTCGCCGGGGCCCGCCTTCACCCCGCCGATGTCGATGATCGCCGCACCCTCGGCCACCGCCTGTTCGACCCGGGCGAGCGCCGGCTCGTCGCGGAAGGTCGCGCCCTGGTCGTAGAAGGAGTCCGGGGTCCGGTTCACGATCGCCATGATCACCGGCTCGTGCGGCCCGAATTCACGCCGTCCCAAGCGCAGCATCCCTTTTGTCCTCCCTCGTGTCCGTTCGCCTGCGACCCTAGCCGCCGGTGGCACGTGGCACGATCGGCACGGGACGATTTCCACTCAGGGGAGAGGCGCGCAGGTGTTCTGGTTTCTGCTCATCACGATGGTCGTGGTCGTGGCCGCGGTGACCCTGGCCGTGGTCGGCGGCGGCGAGGGCGAGGTGCTGCCCGAGGTGGCGCCCGAGCAGCTCGTCGACCCCCTCCCGGCCGGCCGGCAGGTCGACCGCGCCGACGTCGAGGCGCTCCGCCTCCCCGTCGGGCTCCGCGGCTACCGGATGGTGGACGTCGACGACGTCCTGGTCCGCCTCGGCGCCGAACTGGCCGAGCGGGACGCCCGGATCGCCGAGCTGGAGGAGGCGCTCGCGGGCGCGTCCGCCGGTGACGCGGACGGCGAGGGGGCATGACGGCCGGCGGGGCGGTCCCCGGCCCGGACGGGCGGCTGCGCTGCCCCTGGGGCCTGTCGACCGAGGACTACGTGGCGTACCACGACGAGGAGTGGGGCCGCCCGGTCCACGGCGACGACGCGCTCTTCGAGCGGCTCTGTCTGGAGGCCTTCCAGTCGGGCCTGTCGTGGATCACGATCCTGCGCCGCCGCGAGGGGTTCCGCACCGCCTTCGAGGGCTTCCGGATCGCCTCGGTCGCCGAGTTCGGGGACGCGGACCGCGAACGGCTCCTCGTGGACGAGGGCATCATCCGCAACCGCGCCAAGATCGACGCGACCCTCGCCAACGCGAAGCTGCTCGCCGGCTGGTCCCCGGGCGAACTCGACACGCTGATCTGGTCGCACGCCCCCGATCCGGAGGCCCGACCCGCCCCGCGTACGGTCTCCGACGTGCCGGCGGTCACCGACGAGTCCACGGCCCTCTCGAAGGCCCTCAAGAAGCGAGGGCTCCGCTTCATCGGCCCGACGACGGCCTATGCCCTGATGCAGGCCTGCGGGCTGGTGGACGACCATGTGGCGGACTGCGTGGCCCGGGGCGGACGGTAGCCCGTCCCGGGCCGGTGGGGCCGTCGGGTCAGAAGACGTGGACCCGCTCGGCGGAGTCCCAGCCCATGTCGGCCTGCGGGCCGGCGAGGCCGCCCCGGCCGTTTCCGGCGTAGATGTAGAGCTGGTTCCAGTCGATCGGCCGCATCAGGTCCGACGCCCCGTCGCCCGTCACGTCGCCGACGGAGAACACCGGGGCGTCCGACGGCCAGGCGTACGGCAGCCTGACCCGGGCGCCGAACGTGCCCCGGCCGTTGCCCGGGTAGAGCCAGAGGGCGCGCGAGCCGTCCCGGGCGACCAGGTCCGACCTGCCGTCGCCGGTCATGTCGCCGGGTGCCACGAGCCGGTTCATGGCGTTCCAGCCGCCGCCGACCTTCTTGCGGGTGCCGAACCAGCCCCGGCCGTTGCCCGGGTAGGTCCACAGGACACCGGCGGTGTCCCGGGCGACCAGGTCACGGCGGCCGTCACCGGTGATGTCGCCGACGGCCTTGATCTCCTTCATGGCGTTCCAGCCGCCGCCGATCTTGACGCGGGGCTTGAATCCGGCCTTGCCGGTGCCGGGGTAGAGCCAGAGCACGCCGGCCCGGTCACGGGCGAAGACGTCCTCGTTGCGGTCCCCGTTGTAGTCGCCGTGCCGGACGATCTGCGTCATGGCGTTCCAGCCGCCGCCGATCAGCACGGCATTGGGGGAGACGTCCCAGCGTGCGCTGTAGCCGTGGAGGTACCACAGGCGGCCGTCGTCGGCCCGCTCCAGGAGGTCGGGCCTGGAGTCGTTGTTCAGATCACCGAACTGCGCGGCGGCCGGGAGGCCGGTGGGGCGCTTCTCCTGGGGCCACCAGTCCATCCACGCTTCGCCGCCGTTGGCCTCCCAGGATGTGGTCGCCACCCGGATCGAGCTGATCCGGTTGTCGAGCCGGCCCATGATCGAGCCGTCGAAGTTGATCGCGCCGTTGTACGGGTCCGTGACCAGGGCGTCGCTGCCCCGGTAGTTCGTGTCGACGCTGAGCACGGCGTGCAGGGCGGAGTTGTTGACGACGCTGGAGATCGTGTTGTCCCAGGCGCCGAGGGTGGGCTGGCTGGACGTGACGATCTTCATCGCGCCCGTGAAGTCGCGGTACTGGAAGACGCACAGCCGCCCGGACGGGCAGCGCTCCGAACCTGCGGCGGCCGGAGGAGCGGCGGTCATGAGGGTCGCGAGGGACGCCGCCGTGGTGACGGCGGCGGCCAGGGCGCGACGGGCCCGAAGGGTGCGGATCATGGCTCGGGAGTCCATTCGGGAAAGGGTCAGAAGGCGTAGTGCGTGGACCGGATCGAGGAGAGGGTCCAAGGGGCCTGGAGGCGACCGTCCCCGGTGCCGTTGTAGACACGGAGCCGGTTCCGCTCCGGGCTTTCGGGGTCGGGGGTGTGCGCGACGAGGTCGGCGCGGCCGTCACCGTTGATGTCGCCGAGACCGGCCAGCTCGCCCAGGGCGTTCCAGCCGCCGGTGCCGATGAGCTTGCGGGCGCCGAACCAGCCGCGCCCGTTGCCCGGGTACAGCCAGAGCCTGCCGGTCGTGTCACGGGCGACGAGGTCGGCCTTCTTGTCGGAGTTCATGTCCCCGGCGCCGACGAGCTCGTTGATCGCCTTCCAGCCGCCGCCGACCTTCTTGCGGGCGCCGAACCAGCCGCGCCCGTTGCCCGGGTAGGTCCACAGGACGCCGGCGCCGTCGGAGGCGAGCAGGTCGCCCTTGCCGTCGCCGGTCAGGTCGCCGACGGCGGCCAGGTCGCGGATGGTGTTCCAGCCGCCGCCGACCTTGACGCGGGGCTTGAACCAGCCGCTGCCGTTGCCGGGGTAGAGCCAGAGGACGCCGGAGCTGTCCCGGGCGTACACGTCCTCGTTGCCGTCGCCGGTGTAGTCGCCGTGCCGGACCAGCTTCGTCATGGTGCTCCAGCCCCCGCCGACGAGCCGGGGGCTGGTTCCGCTGGTGTAGTCGTGGGACGCCCACAGCTGGCCGACCATGTTGCGGGCGAGGACGTCGGCGTACCCGTCCCGGTTGAGGTCGCCGAAGGCACCCGACGCGGGCAGCGTCGCGGGCCGGCGTTTCACCAGGTCGTAGATGGACGGGTAGCGGCCCTCGTCCCCGCAGAAGTCGTCCGCGTCGGGGCCGACGTCGACGGAGCTGACCGCCCGGTCCAGCTCGGGATGCGTGCTCTCGTCGAGGGACTCCGAGTAGTAGGAGTGGGTCGCACCCTCCGGGTTGAGCCCCGGCTCGGGGTGCAGGCAGATCGCGCTGCTGTACCCGTGCAGCTTGACGACGTACGACCGGATGCGGTTGTCCCAGGAGCCGAGCGACAGCATCGGTTTCCGGATCACGATCATGTCGCCCTGGTAGAGCGGCTTGCTGAAGCCGCACACGGCGTTGTCGGGACACCGGTCCCAGCCGTCGGTCGCCAGTGCCGGCGAGGACAGCGCGGTGGCGGAGAGGCCGAGGGCCAGGCCCGTCGTGAGTGCGCCGCGAAGAAGGCGCGCGGAAGGAGAAGGACGCACGGAACCCCCCAGGTATGTGCGTACGAATGGTGAGCGGATCCTATAGACCCGCCCACCACCCGTACGAACGGGTTCCCGCCGGGCTCAGCGGCCCAGGTACGTGGGCTTCTCCTTGGCGACGAAGGCGCGGACCGCGATCGTGTGGTCCTCGGAGGCGCCCGCCCGGGTCTGGAGCTCCTCCTCCTTCTCCAGCGCCTCGGTGAGCGAGTGGCCGGCGCCGAAGGCGAGGGACTCCTTCAGGGCCGCGTACGCCACCGTCGGGCCGGCCGCCAGCTTCCGCGCCACCTCCTCGGCCTCGGCGGCGAGGTCCGCGGCCGGGACCAGGCGGTTCGCGATGCCCAGCTCGTACGCCTCCCGCGCGCTGATCGTGCGCGGGAAGAGCAGCAGGTCGGACGCCCGGCTCGCGCCGATCAGCCGGGGCAGCGTCCAGGACACGCCCGAGTCGGCGGTGAGCGCCACGCCCGCGAACGCGGTGTTGAACGAGGCGGTCTCCGCGACCACGCGGAAGTCCGCCGCGAGCGCGAAGCCGAAGCCGGCCCCCGCCGCGACGCCGTTCACGCCCGCCACCACCGGCTTCGCCATGCCCGCGAGGGCCGTGGTGATCGGGTTGTAGTGGTCGCGGACCGTGTTCATGGTCTCGCTGGTGCCGGACTCCTGGTCCGCCATGAGCAGCCCCACGTGCTCCTTCAGGTCCTGGCCCACGCAGAACGCCCGGTCGCCGGCCGCGGTGAGCAGCACCGCCCGTACGGCGGGGTCCGTCGCGGCGGTCTCCACCGCGTCCCGGAGGGCCACCTTGGTCGCCACGTTCATGGCGTTCATGGCCTCGGGGCGGTTGAGCGTGATGGTGGCGAGTCCGTCGCTCACCTCGTACAGAACCGTGTCGGCCATCGTGATCCCTTCGCCTCTTCGCGTGGTTGACCAGCCCAGCATGGCGGACATCACCCGCACCGCCCATGTGAGGTGCGTCAAAGAATTGGGGGCTCCCGGCGGACGCCGAGCGGCGAAGTATCGCAGGCGGACCGCCGAAATGTGGGGTTTTGCGGGAGCGCGTTGCGGAAGCGATGCCAATCGATGTTGGTCATCGGGTCCTGCCATGCGGGATAATGACCTGGAAGCAATGTGTTCGAAGCCGGTGACGCGTGCTCCACATCATGGAGCTGCCCGGCTGACAAAGAGCTGGTTTCAGGAAGGGGAACAAGCATGGCGGCCATGAAGCCGCGGACGGGTGACGGCCCGCTCGAGGTGACCAAGGAGGGGCGGGGCATCGTCATGCGCGTTCCGCTCGAAGGCGGCGGTCGGCTTGTCGTCGAGCTGACCCCGGGCGAGGCCGAGGCGCTGGGCGACGCCCTGAAGAAGGTCGTCGGCTGACCCGACTCTCCTCGACATCCTGACCACTGCCCCGGTACGGCCTGCCCGTACCGGGGCAGTGGTGTGCCCGGGGACGGGGGGACTCGGGGTGGGCGCGCGGGGAACTTCGGCGCTGGGCTACGGGGGCCGGGACGCCCGGTACGACGGGGTCACGGAAGCCGGGGAGGCCGGTGCCACGGGGCTGCCGGGGCCGGGAAGTCCGGTCCCACGGGGGTGCCGCGGGCGTCTCAGCCCCGGCGGACCGCGCAGAGCAGGCCGTCGCCGACCGGCAGCAGGGAGGGGACGAGCTCGTGGCTCTCGCGCACCGCGCGGAGCAGTTCGCGGATCCGCTGGACCTCGGGCGGCTGGGACGCCGAGTCGACCGTGCGGCCGTCCGCGAAGACGCCCTCGAAGCAGACCAGGCCTCCCGGTCGCAGCAGGCGCAACGATTCAGCGAGGTAGTCCAGGTACTCCAGCCGGTCGCCGTCGCAGAACACGAGGTCGTAGCCGCCGTCCGCGAGCCGGGGCAGTACGTCCAGGGCACGGCCGGGGATGAAGCGGGCCCGGTTGCCGGCGAAGCCCGCCGCCCGGAACGCCGTCTTGGCGAGCTGCTGCCGCTCCGGCTGGAGGTCCACCGTGGTCAGGACGCCGTCCGGCCGCATCCCGAGCAGCAGATAGATGCCCGACACGCCCGTGCCGGTTCCGATCTCGGCCACCGCCTTGGCGTCCGCCGTCGCGGCGAGCAGGCGCAGCGCGCCACCGGTGCCGGGGGACACCGAGGGCAGCCCTGCCTCCCTGGCCCGCTCCCGGGCCCAGCGCAGAGCATCGTCCTCGGCGACAAAGGCGTCGGCGAACGACCAGCTCGTCTGCCGGTTGGCGGTAATGGCCCTCTCCTGTCCCCGTAGTTGACGCAACGGTGACTGTATCCGCTGTGAGCGGGAACCCGCAGATGGGACCGGGCGTTCACCAGGGGAAGGACGCGACAGGAGGCAGCCGGGCGACCCGGTTCCAAATTCGCGTAAAGATTCTTATCCGGAGCTAACGGGCGAGGTGGCTATGGTAGGGGCTCCACTGGACACCACCAGAGCCGACAGGGGAGGTGCGGCTGCGCCTGTGGATCGGGGAGGAGTGCTTCGGCGTCTTCTCAGGTCGGCGGGTGAGCCGAAATCCGTGACCGACACAGCTGACCGTTTCCGCTCCACCGACTCCGCTCCCACCACCGCGACCTTCGCATCGGATGCGGAATCGCAGGCGTGGACCCCTCCCAGCTGGGAGGAGATCGTCAGCACGCACAGTGGCCGGGTCTACCGGCTCGCGTACCGCCTCACCGGCAACCAGCACGACGCCGAGGATCTGACCCAAGAGGTCTTCGTCCGCGTCTTCCGCTCGCTGTCGACCTACACGCCGGGCACCTTCGAGGGCTGGCTGCACCGCATCACCACCAACCTCTTCCTCGACATGGTCCGCCGCAAGCAGCGCATCCGCTTCGACGCGCTCGCCGACGACGCCGCCGAGCGGCTGCCCAGCCGCGAGCCGTCGCCGCAGCAGGTGTTCAACGACACCCACTTCGACGCCGACGTGCAGCAGGCGCTCGACACCCTCGCGCCCGAGTTCCGCGCCGCGGTCGTCCTCTGCGACATCGAAGGACTGTCGTACGAGGAGATCGCCGCGACCCTCGGCGTGAAGCTCGGCACCGTCCGCAGCCGGATCCACCGCGGTCGCTCGCACCTGCGCAAGGCGCTCAAGCACCGCTCGCCCGAGGCACGGGCGGAGCGTGCCCTCGCCTCCGTGGGATGGGAGGCAGGGACAGCGTGAGCGGATCGCGTTCCTCGTCGCCGACCCCCGCGGAACACCACCTCGGGGACCGGCTGGCCGCGCTCGTCGACGGCGAACTCGGACATGACGCCCGCGAGCGGGTCCTCGCCCACCTGGCGACCTGCGCCCGCTGCAAGGCGGAGGCCGACGCACAGCGCAGCCTCAAGAGCGTCTTCGCCTCCGCGGCGCCCCCGCCGCCCTCCGAAGGGTTCCTCGCGCGCCTCCAGGGGTTGCCCGGGGGTCCTGGCGAACCGGGCGGACCCGGTGGTCCCGGACGCTCCGGCGGCCCCGGAGGACCGAGGGGGCCCCTCGAAGAACTCCTCGGCGCCGGCGGACTGAAGACCGACGGCTTCGCCACCGCCGCGGTCGTCACCCCGCACGCCCCGCACACCGGCTTCCGTATCCACGAGGTCGGCGACCGGGTGTCCGGCGGCTCCGGCCGCGGGCGCCGGTTCGCCTTCGCGGCGGCCAGCGCGGTCTCCTTCGCGGCCATCGCCCTCGGCGGCACCCTGCCGCTGGAGGCCTCGGTGAGCGCGAGCGCGCGCGGCGGCCAGGGCACGGGCAGCGCGGTCACCCCGCTGCGCGCCACCGCCGCGGGTCCCGGCTCGGGCACGGCCGTCTCCCGGGGCACGCGCTCCGGCGACCGGTCCGGCGCCCAGTCGGTCGGGGCCGGACAGCCGGTCGCGGGGGACCCGCCGTTCTCGGCGGTGCCCGCCGGGCTGCCGCACGGCCCGGTGTCGACGGCCGGTCAGGGCACGGTCCCGGCGGGCGCGGTGCCGCTGGACGCGATGCGTTCCCCCGCGACACCGATGACGGCCGTACGGCTCCAGGACCCGGTCCCGCAGTCGTTCTTCGCCCTGTCGCCGTTCATACGGCCGACGGGTCCGGCGCTCCAGCTGGCCTTCGCCCCCGGGCCGAGTCCGGCGGCGAGTCCGACGAGCGGGCCGCTCGGCTCCCACCGCTGACCCGCGACCTGGTTGAATCCAGGGACACCGGCGCCCGACCCAGGGGCGCGGACGGGCCAGCGGTTGCGGGGAGAGCATGAACAACGGGAAGCCGAACTGGTGGAGCCGGCCTTCGAGCACACCGGAGGCGGCGCGCATACCCTCGCCGCCTCCGGCCGACGACGTCACCGGCCCGGGGGCCGGCACCGCTGACGGCGACGGCGACTTTCCGCTGCCCGCGCCCCAGCCGCCGGCCGGGGACACGGGCGGCACGGACGTGACGGACTCGCCGGCCCCGGCCCCGGCCCCGGCCGTCGCGCCGGCGCCCGAGCCGACCGTGCTCCTCACCAAGGGCGAGCCGGCCGCGTCCACCGCCGCCCCG
Source organism: Streptomyces sp. NPDC001728 (assembly GCF_040297565.1). Lineage (NCBI taxonomy): Bacteria > Bacillati > Actinomycetota > Actinomycetes > Kitasatosporales > Streptomycetaceae > Streptomyces > Streptomyces sp. NPDC001728. The sequence goes on along the minus strand of NZ_JBEOZK010000002.1, from coordinate 215,547 downwards.
GCGGAGGGGACTCCCGTGGCCCCCGCCGCCCCGGACACGGCCCACGCCCCCGCGGACACCGCCCCGGCACCCGAGACCCCGTCAGCGGAGGCCCCCGCCCCCGCGCGGGGCGCCCCGCAGCCGCTGCACGCGCCCGACGAGTACCGGACGCCGCCCTACGGCGAGCCGGGGCCGTGGGCGCCCGCACCGCCCGTACAGCGCCCGCCGGCGCCCGTACCGCCGCAGCAGGCCCATGTGCCCCCCGTACCGCCGCAGCCCCTCCAGGGGGCGCACACCCACCCGCAGGGCCACCCGCAGGCCCACGCGCCCGCCGGTGGCGCGCCCTGGGTGCAGTACGACCCCTGGGGGGCCGGCGGGGCCGCGCTTCCTCCCGCGCCCGCGCCCGCCAAGAAGTCCCGCAAGGGGCTCGCCGTCGCCGGAGCGCTCGTGTTCGCGCTCGTCACCGGAGTCATCGGCGGCGGCATCGGCGCCTACGTCGAGCGGAACGGCGGGATCACCACCGTCGAACTGCCGCAGGCCGACGCCGAGGACATCGGCCGGGCCCCCGACAGCGTGGCCGGGATCGCCGCCAGCGCGCTGCCCGGTGTGGTCACCCTGCACGTCAAGGGCAACGGCTCCTCCGGCACCGGCACCGGCTTCGTCCTGGACACCAAGGGCCACATCCTCACCAACAACCACGTCGTCGACGGCGCCGCGTCCTCCGAGGACATCACGGTGACCTTCTCCAGCGGCGAGAGCGCCCGCGCCAAGCTCATCGGCAAGGACACCGGCTACGACCTGGCCGTCGTCCAGGTCACCGGGGTCTCCGGCCTCAAGCCGCTGCCGCTCGGCAACTCCGACAACGTCCGCGTCGGCGACCCGGTCGTCGCCATCGGCGCCCCCTTCGACCTCTCCAACACGGTCACCTCCGGCATCATCAGCGCCAAGGAGCGGCCGATCACGGCGGGCGGCGAGAAGGGCGACGGCACCGACATCAGCTATGTCGACGCGCTCCAGACCGACGCCCCCATCAACCCCGGCAACTCCGGCGGTCCGCTGCTCGACTCCAAGGCCCGGGTCGTCGGCATCAACAGCGCGATCCGCGCCGCCGGAGGTTCCGGCGAGGGCGAGGGCGCGGGCGCCAGCCAGCCCGGCTCCATCGGCCTCGGCTTCGCGATACCGATCAACCAGGGCAAGCGCGTCGCCGAGGAGCTCATCAACACCGGCAAGGCCCGCCACCCCGTCATCGGTGTGAGCCTCGACATGCAGTTCAACGGCGACGGCGCCCGCGTCGGCGAGAAGGGCAAGGACGGCTCCGCCTCCGTCACGCCCGGCGGCCCGGCCGCCCAGGCCGGACTCCGGCCCGGGGACGTCATCACCAAGGTCGACGGCCAGCGCGTGCACAACGGCGAGGAGCTGATCGTGAAGATCCGCGCCCACCGCCCCGGCGACAAGCTGGAACTCACCCTGACCCGCAACGGCAAAGAGCTGACAAAGACGTTGACCCTCGGCTCCTCGCAGGGCACCTGAGTGCCATGTGGCGGCCACCGGAAGGTACCCGCGCGGCAGTTTCGGCGGGTACCGTGGACCGGGCCCTGGACCGGCGTGAAGGAGCTACAAGGTGTTCAGCGACATAGGCGCACTCGAGCTGGTGACGCTCGTGGTCCTCGCCGTGCTCGTCTTCGGGCCGGACAAGCTCCCGAAGGTGATCCAGGACGTCTCGCGCTTCATCAGGAAGGTCCGTGACTTCTCGGACAGCGCGAAGGAGGACATCCGCAGCGAGCTCGGACCGGACTTCAAGGACTTCGAGTTCGAGGACCTGAACCCCAAGACGTTCCTGCGCAAGCAGCTGGAGCAGAACGAGGACCTCAAGGAACTCAAGGAGCTGCGCGGCAGCTTCGACCTCAAGAAGGAGATGAACGAGGTCGCCGACGCGGTCCACGGCCGCGAACCGCAGCCGTCGGCCGTCACCGGCACCCCGGTCAACGGCGCTCCGGTCAACGGTTCCGCGGGTGCCGTCCCGGCCGCCGGCGGCACCCCGGACCTCCTCAAGAAGCGGGACAAGCCGGACACCACCGAGCGTCCGCCGTACGACTCCGACGCGACCTGACGACGGGCTGTCACCGCCCCGACGCGTCCTGGTGGCTATCCTCCCTCTGTTGACGGAACGAGGAGGCGGCCTTGATGGAGACCACGAGTCGGGTGGAGGGCGTACCGACGGCCCGGCGGACCGCCGAGGGCTATCTGCGCGCGCCCTTCGCCTGGTACGGCCTCGACGAGGCGTTCACCGGGCCCCGCTGGCTGATGCAGGTCGGCACGGCGGCGGACGGCAGCGTGCAGCACGGATCGACCGGGCACGGTGACGCGCCGTCGATAAAGTCGGACGCGAGCGCCGCGGAGAAGGAGCGGTTCGCGGTCGTGGTCACGGTCGCGGCGAGCCCGGTCCGGCGGACCGGCGACGGCACCGGCGTCCTCGACGCCACCACCGTCTCCTCGGCCGCCTGGCTGGCCGGCAGCGGGCTGCTCGTCCACACCTGGCCCGCCTCGCTCGACCACGCGACGCGCGACAACTGGCTGGACCAGCAGACCGAGACGGCCTTCGAGCTCGCCGACGACCTCGAAGGGGCGGAGTGGTCCACGCTGTCGCTGCCGGTGGACGGCGTCCCGGTGCCGTTCCACTACCGGGAGTCCGAGTTCGGCTGGGTCCTCGCCGGGTCAGCGGACGGCGTCCACATCGGGGCGTACGGGCGGGGGATGAGCGCCTACGGGCTCGGCTTCTCACAGATCAAGGATCTCGACGCGTACGCCTGACGGCATGGAGAGGGGCGCCCCCGAAGGGGCGCCCCTCTGCCGGAACGGGCCGGTCTCAGAACTTGTTGCGCGGCGTGATGCCCAGGCTCATGCCGGAGAGGCCGCGCTGACGGCCGCCGAGCTTGCCGGCGATGGAGCGCAGGGCCGCACCCGCCGGGGAGTCCGGGTCGGACAGGACGACGGGCTTGCCCTCGTCGCCGCCCTCGCGGAGCCGTACGTCGATCGGGATCGAGCCGAGGACCGGGACCGTCGCGCCCGTGGTCCGCGTCAGACCGTCCGCGACCCGCTGGCCGCCGCCGGTGCCGAACACGTCGACCATCTCGTCGCAGTGCGGACACGGCAGGCCCGCCATGTTCTCGACGACGCCGACGATCTTCTGGTGGGTCTGGACGGCGATCGAGCCGGCCCGCTCGGCGACCTCGGCCGCCGCCTGCTGCGGGGTCGTGACGACGAGGATCTCCGCGTTCGGGACGAGCTGCGCGACCGAGATCGCGATGTCGCCGGTGCCCGGGGGCAGGTCGAGCAGGAGGACGTCCAGGTCGCCCCAGTACACGTCCGCCAGGAACTGCTGGAGCGCGCGGTGCAGCATCGGGCCGCGCCACACGACCGGGGCGTTGCCCGGGGTGAACATACCGATCGAGATGACCTTCACGCCGTGTGCCGAGGGCGGCATGATCATGTTCTCGACCTGGGTCGGACGCCCGTCGGCGCCCAGCATCCGCGGCACGCTGTGGCCGTAGATGTCGGCGTCGACGACACCGACCTTGAGACCGTCGGCTGCCATCGCCGCGGCCAGGTTCACGGTGACGGACGACTTGCCGACACCGCCCTTGCCGGAGGCCACCGCGTACACCCGGGTCAGCGATCCGGGCTTCGCGAACGGCACCTCGCGTTCCGCTCCCGTGCCGCGCAGCGCCGCGGCAAGCTCCTTCCGCTGTTCGTCGCTCATCACGTCGAGCGAGACATCGACGGCGGTGACGCCCTCGACCCGAGAGACGGCCTCGGTCACGCGCTGCGTGATGGTCTCGCGCATCGGGCAGCCGGAGACCGTCAGGTAGACCGTGACGGCGACCTTGCCGTCCGGTTCGATCTCCACCGACTTGACCATGCCGAGCTCAGTGATCGGCTTGTTGATCTCAGGGTCGTTCACCGTCGCCAGCGCTTCGAGCACCGCGTCTTCCGTAGCCATACCGATGATGGTACGGCGCATACCACCTGCCCATGAAAGGCCTGTCAACGGTCGGGTACGTCACTTCCCCGGTGGTCGCCGGACGGGAATAGACCGCGGCGCTCCTCCAGCTCCCTGACCAGGTCCTGGAGCTCCGACCGGATCCAGTCGCGGGTGGCCACCTCGCCGAGGCCCATCCGCAGCGCCGCGATCTCCCGCGTCAGGTACTCGGTGTCCGCGATCGACCGCTCGTTCTGCTTCCGGTCCTGTTCGAGATTGACCCGGTCCCGGTCGTCCTGCCGGTTCTGCGCGAGCAGGATCAGCGGCGCCGCGTACGAGGCCTGGAGGGACAGCGCCAGCGTCAGGAAGATGAACGGGTACTCGTCGAACTTCAGCACCCCCGGGGCGAAGATGTTCCACAGCACCCAGACGATGATCGTCAGCGTCATCCAGACCAGGAACCGTCCGGTCCCCAGGAACCGGGCGATCCGCTCCGAGAGCCGGCCGAAGGCCTCGGGGTCGTACTCCGGGAGGAACCGGGCCCGCCGCTCGCGCGGCAGGTCGAGCCGGATGCGGGGACCCGTCCGCTCGCGCTCCCGGTCCCGCTCCTGTGTGCGCTCAGCCGCCATGCCCCGCCCCCTCCTCGTGGAACTCGGTCTCCCGCCAGTCCTCCGGCAGCAGGTGGTCGAGCACGTCGTCGACGGTCACCGCGCCGAGCAGCGAACCGCTCTCGTCGACCACGGGAGCCGCGACCATGTTGTACGCGGCGAGGTAGCTGGTGACGGCCGGCAGCGGGGTGTCCGGGCCGAGCGGCGGCAGATCGCTGTCCACCAGGGAGCTGACCAGCGTGAACGGCGGATCCCGCAGCAGCCGCTGGAAGTGCACCGTGCCCAGGTACTTGCCGGTCGGCGTCTCGTCCGGCGGTCGGCACACGTACACCTGCGCGGCGAGCGCCGGCGACAGGTCCTGCTGCCGGACCCGGGCCAGCGCGTCCGCGACCGTGGCGTCCGGCCGCAGCACGATCGGCTCGGTCGTCATCAGACCGCCCGCCGTGCGCTCCTCGTACGCCAGGAGGCGGCGGACGTCGGCCGCGTCGTCCGGCTGCATCAGCGTCAGCAGCCGCTCCTGGTCCTCCTCGGGCAGCTCGGACAGCAGGTCGGCCGCGTCGTCCGGGTCCATCGCCTCCAGGACGTCGGCCGCCCGCTCCTCCTTGAGCTTGCCGATGATCTCGATCTGGTCGTCCTCCGGCAGCTCTTCGAGGACGTCGGCGAGCCGGTCGTCGTCGAGCGCCGCGGCGACCTCGGCGCGCCGCTTGGGGGAGAGGTGGTGCAGCGCGTTGGCGACGTCGGCGGGACGCAGCTTCTCGAAGGTGGCGACCAGGCTCTCGGCGCCCTGCCCGTGCTCCTCCAGGGAGAAGCCGGTGACCGCCGACCACTCGACGGTCAGCGTCTCGCCCTTGCGGCTCAGCACCCCGCCCTTGCCCTTGCGGACGAAGACCTTGTCGATCTCCCAGTCGCGGCGGGCGGGCAGCTGCTGGATGGCGATGTCGAGGACGGTGACCTCCTCGCCCTCCTCCCCGCCGGGCCCCACCAGCCGGACGCGCCGGTCGAGGAGTTCACCGAGGATCAGCCGCTCGGTGGGGCGCCGTTCGAAGCGGCGCATGTTGACGACGCCGGTGGTGATGACCTGGCCGGACTGGACGCCCGTGATCCGGGTCATGGGGACGAAGACCCGGCGGCGGCTCAGCACCTCCACGACCATGCCGAGCAGCCGGGGCGGTCTGCGGCCGACCCGCAGCATGGCCACCAGGTCGCTGACCCGGCCGACCTGGTCGCCCACGGGGTCGAAGACCGGGACTCCCGCGAGATGGGAGACGAAGATCCGGGGGGCGCCTGCCGCCATGCCACGCGCCTCCTCGGTGCCGCACGATTCGAGTCATTGCCGAGCTTTGCCGGGTTCAGGCTAGCCCGTGGCGTTCCGGCCCGCCCCGGCAGCGCCTCCGTACGGCTGCCGCCTGGGCCGTCACCCGGCCCGGGTACGCTGCGGTCTGCCGTCCCCACCGGCACGCCGGCGGTCCGCCGCCCGGCGGACCAGGCAGTTCAGACGGCCGCCGCCCCGGTATCCCGTAGTCCGGTACGGCCGCGGCCCGTGTCCCCCACGACATGAGAGGTAGCGCTGATGGCCGTTCGTGCCCCGTCATCGCGTATCCGCAGGGCCGTCGTGCCCCTGGCGCTCTGCGCCGGTCTGAGCGTGGGGGTCACCGCCTGCGCAGCCGACCCGGACGAGGGGACCAACGGCGTGGGGAAGCTCTCCGCGCCAGAGATCGAGGGCAAGGCGCGCTCCGTGGCGGACGCGGCGAAGGCGGTACGGCTCTCCGGCACCCTGGTCAGCAAGGGCGACACGTTCAAGCTGAACATGCGTCTGAAGCAGGACGGCGCCACCGGCTCCGTGGTGACGAAGAACAGCACCTTCGAGCTGCTGCGGGTCGGCGACGCGCTCTATCTGAAGGCCGACGCGGATTTCTGGGCGCACGACGACAAGGGCGGCGACACGCCGACGAAGGCGGACGCCGAGGCCGCCGACAAGCTCGACGACAAGTACGTGAAGGTGCCGCAGGGCGACCCCTCGTACAAGCAGCTGCGCGGCTTCACCGACATGGGGCTGCTGCTGGACGGGCTGATCGGTCTGCACGGCGACATGGTCAAGGGCGACCGGGACCAGATCGGCGGGGTCCGCACGGTCAAGGTGAAGGGCGGCGCGGACGGCGAGGGCGGCACCCTCGACGTGGCCCTTGAGGGCTCCCCGTACCCGCTGAGATTCGCGCGGGGCGGGGGCGCGGGCGTCGTGGTGCTCTCCGAGTGGAACAAGGACTTCCCGCTCGCCGCGCCTTCGACGGGGGAGACCCTCGACTACGGCAAGCAGCTGCCCCGGACCTGAGCGGTCCGGCCGGCTGACGGGATCAGCGCCTGCGGCGCTTCAGCAGGAGTTTCGGGAGGCCCGCCGGTACCGGTTCGCGGGTCGTGGCCTCCGTCGGCAGCGGTACGGCGGCCAGCGAGCCGTCCGGCAGCTCCGTGGTCGAGCCGCGGGGTTCGAGGCGCAGCACCCGGCACTCGCGCGCCCAGCGGCCGGTCATGGCCTCGCCGTCGGGTGCGTTGAGCCGCTTGCCCTTGAGCTCGGCGACCGCCGCGTCCCACTCGTCCGTACCGGGGGCGAGCTCGCGTACGGCGGCGGTCCAGGCGACGAGTCGGCCGCCCTTGTCCTTGCTGCGGACCGTGACCTCGGCCGTCCCGCCGTCCGCGAGGCCCGGCAGCGGCTGCTCGCCGGGGCCGTCGCCGACGACGAAGGCGGCCCCGTCGTGCCAGACGTGCCAGAGCGCGCGGGCGGGTCCGGTGCCGCGCACCCAGACGAGGCCGGACTTCTTGGTGGCCTCCTCGACGAGGGCGCCGGTGAGCGTGTCGGTCATGACTGAAGGGTATCCAGGGGGTGTCCGGCCTGCCCGGCATGACCCCCCTACAGCCAGCCGTTGCGCTTGAGGGTGCGGTGGATGGTGAAGCAGACCGCGATGATGCCGGTCAGCACCATCGGGTAGCCGTACTTCCAGTGCAGCTCCGGCATGTGGTCGAAGTTCATGCCGTACACGCCGCAGACCGCCGTGGGGACGGCGACGATCGCCGCCCACGAGGTGATCTTGCGCATGTCCTCGTTCTGCGCGACGGTCGCCTGCGCCAGGTTGGCCTGGAGGATCGAGTTGAGCAGTTCGTCGAAGCCGACGACCTGCTCCTGGACCCGGGCGAGGTGGTCGGCGACGTCCCGGAAGTACTTCTGGATGTCGGGGTCGACCAGCCGCATGGGGCGCTCGCTGAGCAGCTGCATCGGGCGCATGAGCGGCGTGACGGCCCGCTTGAACTCCAGTACCTCACGCTTCAGCTGGTAGATCCGGCCGGTGTCCGTGCCGCGCGTCGAGCCCTTCGCGGCCGGCGAGAAGACGTCGATCTCCAGCTGGTCGATGTCGAGTTCGACCGCGTCGGCGACCGCGATGTAGCCGTCGACGACATGGTCGGAGAGGGCGTGCAGCACGGCCGAGGGGCCTTTGGCGAGCAGCTCCGGCTCGCCCTGGAGGCGGTGCCGGAGGTTGCGCAGGGAGCCCTGGCCGCCGTGCCGGACGGTGATGACGAAGTCGGGGCCGGTGAAGCACATGACCTCGCCGGTCTCCACGACCTCGCTGGTGGCGGTGAGTTCGGCGTGCTCGACGTAGTGGATGGTCTTGAAGACGGTGAAGAGGGTGTCGTCGTACCGCTCCAGCTTGGGCCGCTGGTGGGCGTGGACGGCGTCCTCGACGGCGAGCGGGTGCAGCCCGAACTCGGCGGCGATACCGGCGAATTCGGCCTCGGTCGGCTCGTGCAGACCGATCCAGGCGAAGCCGCCGCTCTCCCGCACCTGGCTCATCGCGCCGCGCGGCGTCAGGCACTCGCGGTCGTCGATGCGGCGCCCGTCGCGGTAGACGGCGCAGTCGACCACGGCGCTGGAGGCCGAGTGGTCGCGGGTGGGGTCGTACGAGGTGTACGCGGTCGGGGTCTTGCGCAGCGGGTGCAGCAGGCTCGGGCGGACGGCGGCGCGCAGGTCACGGATCATCGACATGGGCATGCTCCTTCACGGAGAGGCCGTCGGCGAGCCCGGCGCAGCCCGGAATGGGGACGTGGAGCTACGTCGTCCACAAAGCGGGCGGCACCGAAGGGTCGCGGTGACGGCGTTCGCTACTGACAGGCAAAGGCGAAATGCTCTTCCGTCGTGCGAGATGCCGGAGAAGAAGATCCGTGCGGACCTGGAATCACCGGAGAGACGTACGCACCGGGCTCGGGTGCGGGTCGGAAGAGCGGCTGGTACTGCCCGATCGACTTCGGTCCATCGCAGCCCCACCTCCTCCGGCCGGTCCCCCGTGAGGGATGACGTGTGACGAGTAGTCGGGAGTTCGGGACTCCCGACCAGCGGCCAAGACTATCAGCCGACTGAGGGTCAATCCCTTCCTTTGCCCGTTCCATACGCGCTTTATGCTCAACCCATGGGAGAAGTTCTTGCTCTGGTCGAGGCCCGGTTGCGGACGGCCCTCGGAGAACCGGACGCGCGGGCCGCGGTGACGTTCCTCGGCACGGACCGGATCGAGGTGCTGCGCTTCGTCGACGGCGATCTCGTGCGGTACGCGACCCTCGGCATGTCCGCACAGCCGATGGCCGATCCGACCGCGGCGCTCGCCGACCCGGTCAAGGGTCCGCGCGCCGAGCTGGTCCTGACCGTACGGGCCGGGCTCGCCGACACCGACAAGGTGCTGCGCCCGCTCGCGGTCCTCGCCGCCACCCCGCAGGTCGAGGGGGTGATCGTCGCTCCGGGCGCCTCGCTCGACGTGGGCGATCCGCTCTGGCCGGGCGCCGCCTTCAGCTCGGTGCTGGTCGCCGAGTCCGGCGGTCTGGTCGAGGACCTCGGCCTGGACGAGCCGATGGATCCGGTGCGCTTCCTGCCGCTCCTGCCGATGACCTCGAACGAGGCCGCGTGGAAGCGGGTGCACGGGGCCAAGGCCCTGGAGGAACGCTGGCTGGCACGGGGGACGGACCTGCGCGATCCGCTGCGCAGGTCCGTGGATCTGGACTGACCGGCTCCCGGGCCGGCCGACCGGCCGGGGGCTCCGGTCCGGGCACGGCCCGGAGCGTCAGTCGGCGAAGACGCCCACGCCGTCCTCCGCTGCGTGCTTCGGGGCCAGTTCCCCGACCTCGCGGGTGAGGGCCGTGCGCCGGACCCGGACGATCACGGCGCCGAGCACCGCGGCCACGCCCGCCACCACGAACGGCATGTGGACGTCGCTCCACTCCTCGATCTTCGGGGCGAGGTACGGGGCCGCCGCCGCGGCGAACCACCGGACGAAGTTGTAGCCCGCGCTCGCGACCGGGCGCGGGGCGTCCGAGACGCCGAGGGCCAGCTCGGTGAAGACGGTGTTGTTGACGCCGATGAACGCGCCCGACAGGACCGTGCAGACGATCGCGGTGGTGTGGCTGCCGTAGCCGAGCACCACGACATCGGCCGCGAGCAGCACCAGCGAGCCGCCGAGCACCGCCGGCGAGCCGAAGCGCCGCTGGAGCGGGGGCGCCACCAGGACCGAGAAGACGGCGAGCAGCACGCCCCAGGCGAAGAACACCGCGCCCGACTTGTACGGCGTCATGTTCAGTACGAACGGGGTGAAGGCGAGCACGGTGAAGAACGCGTAGTTGTAGCAGAACGCCGCCGCCGCGGCCGAGGCGAGCCCGCCGTGGCCGAGCGCCCGGATCGGGTCGAGCAGGGAGACCTTGCGGGCCGGCTTCGGCTGTTCCCTGAGGAAGACCGTGATGCAGAGGAAGCCGATCGCCATCAGGGCGGCCGTGCCGAAGAAGGGGTAGCGCCAGCTCGCGTTGCCGAGGACGGCGCCGAGCAGCGGCCCGCAGGCCATGCCGAGGCCGAGCGCCGATTCGTAGAGCAGGATCGCCGCCGCGCTGCCGCCGGCCGCGGCGCCGACGATCACGGCGAGCGAGGTCGAGACGAAGAGGGCGTTGCCGAGGCCCCAGCCGGCCCGGAAGCCGACGAGCTGGCCGACGGAGTCGGAGGTGCCGGCGAGCGCGGCGAAGACGACGACCAGCGCGAGTCCGGCGAGCAGGGTCCTGCGCCCGCCGATGCGGCTGGAGACGAAGCCGGTCACCAGCATCGCGACGGCGGTGATGAGGAAGTACGAGGTGAAGAGCAGCGACACCTGGCTGGGGGTGGCGTGCAGCCCCTGGGCGATCGACGGGAGGATCGGGTCGACGAGCCCGATGCCCATGAAGGCGACGACGGAGGCGCCGGCGGTGGCCCAGACGGCGGGCGGCTGGCGCAGGATGCCGACCCCGGCCGCGGCCGGGGTCTCGTCGTCTTCTGCTCTCTGCATGCTGCGGCTCCTCCGCGTCGAGATGGTGGGAATATGCACACGATAAGTTAGACAGTCTAATAAGTGCAAGCTACATGTATATTCGCGGGTGGCGCCGGGTGAACGGCACGGGCCGGACGGGTGATCGTCCGTGATCGTCCTTGACGCGGGGCTCCGGGGGTAGGACCGTTGAGCCCTATGAGGGGCGAACCCAGTTGTCCGAAGTGCGGTGGCCGAGTCAGGGCGCCCGGACTCTTCGCCGACTCCTGGCAGTGTGATGTGCACGGCTCGGTGCACCCGCTCCAGCCCGTGATCCCGCCCAGCGTCGAGGCTCTCGGTGTCGTCGTGCACCGGTCCCAGGTGCCGGTCTGGATGCCGTGGCCCCTGCCCGTCGGCTGGCTCTTCACGGGCGTCGCGTACGCCGGTGACGACCGCAGCGGCGGACGCGCGACCGCCGTCGCCTGCTCGGGACCCGGGCCCCTCGGCGGCATCGGTGAGCTGCTCCTGATCGCCGAGGAACTCGGCGTCGGCCTCGGCGCCCGGTACGCCGGGATCGACGGCCCCGACCCCGGTGCGGGCATGGCCATCGAGAAACCCCCGCAGACGAAGGTCCTCGCCGCCGGCCGCCCGACCCCGCTCTGGCACGTGAACGGCGCTCCGCCGGACCGCGCGGTCTTCGCGGGGGAGGCCTGCGGGCTGTGGCTGTGGGCGATCGTCTGGCCCGAGCAGTCCGGTCTCCTCATGTACGACGAGCTGGTCCTGACGGACCTGCGCGACGCGGGCGCCGAGGTCGAACTGCTCCCGTGCGGCGCGCTGACACCGAGGCTGCTGAACTAGGGCCTGTCGTCCTGGGGACGGTCCCTCGGATCCTGCCGGGCCTGCGGGCTCGTGGGCCCATGGGGAGCGGTCGCCGGGCGGGGTGGCCGGTGGTGACGTTCCGTACCGGCGTGTTCGATTCGCCCGTTATGCTGGAGCGTCCCTCGTCCGTGCCGAGTCCCCGGAGTTCCGCGTCGTGCGCATCGATCTGCACACCCACTCCACGGCTTCCGACGGTACGGACTCCCCGGCCGAACTCGTACGGAACGCAGCCGCCGCCGGACTCGACGTCGTCGCCCTGACCGACCACGACACCACGCGCGGCCACGCCGAGGCGATCGCCGCGCTCCCCGAGGGCCTCACCCTCGTCACCGGCGCCGAGCTGTCCTGCCGGGTCGACGGGATCGGCCTCCACATGCTCGCGTACCTCTTCGACCCCGAGGAGCCGGCGCTGCTCGCCGAGCGCGAGCTCGTCCGCGACGACCGCGTCCCGCGCGCGCGTGCCATGGTCGGCAAGCTCCAGGAGCTGGGCGTGCCCGTCACCTGGGAGCAGGTCGCCCGGATCGCCGGCGACGGCTCCGTGGGCCGCCCGCACGTCGCCGAGGCACTTGTCGAGCTGGGGGTCGTACCGGATGTGTCGGGGGCGTTCACGCCCGACTGGCTCGCCGACGGCGGCCGGGCGTACGTCGGGAAGCACGAGCTGGACCCGGTCGAGGCGATCCGCCTCGTCAAGGCGGCCGGCGGTGTCACCGTTTTCGCGCACCCGCTCGCCGTCAAGCGCGGCCAGGTGCTGCCCGAGGCCTCGATAGCCCGGCTCGCCGAGGCCGGTCTCGACGGCATCGAGGTCGACCACATGGACCACGACGAGGCGACGCGGGCGCGGCTGCGGGGGCTCGCGAAGGAGCTCGGACTGCTGGCCACCGGCTCCAGCGACTACCACGGCAGCCGCAAGACCTGCCGCCTCGGCGACTACACGACCGACCCCGAGATCTACGGCGAGATCACCCGTCGTGCCGCAGGGGCCTTCCCGGTCCCCGGCGCGGGGGGACCCGCGCCCGCACAGCCCTGACGACGGTCGGCCCCTAGGGCCGGACCGCGCACGGGACGGCACGCGGCGGCGGGCCGAACGGCTGGGTTCCGGCCGGACCTGGCTCCGGCCCGGCCGGGCCGGGCGTGGACCGTTCGCTCGGGTACGGGTCGAACTCGACCGGGTCCAGCCCGGTTCGCTCCGGTCGGGACGGCCATGGGCCGGACGGTCGGCTCCGGGTCCAGTCCGGCCGGGTCGGGTTGGACCGGCCGGGCCGATACGGGCCGGGTCTGCTCGGGTCGAGTCGGACCGGGTCCGCTCCAGGCAGGTCCGCGCCGCGCTCCGGCAGGCTCGCTGGTCGAGCTGGTCGAGCTGGTCGAGCTGGTCGAGCCGCTCAGGCCGCTCAGGCCGCTCGGGTCGGTCGGGTCGGTCGGGTCGGTCGGGTCGCTCAGGCCGGTCGGGTCGCACCCGGCCCGGTGGTTGCCAGGCCGAGCCCGGTCAGCCCGGCCTTGCCCGATCGGCCATGTCCGTCCAGCCATGTCCGTCCAGCCATGTCCGTCCAGCCATGTCCGTCCGGCCATGTCCGTCCGGTCCAGCCCGCAGGCCAGGCCCCCCCGTCGTCCCAGGGCCCCTCTTCCTTCCGGTCCGTCCCCCGTGACCCCGTGTCGCGCGTGGCGGCGTTCTTCCTGCCCCGCCTCCGGAATCCTGTATTCCGCCCGGTCGGGCCGGCACCCCACCGTTCGCATCTCCCGCAAGGCACCCCACCGTGTTCGACGTCGCCGTCTTCGGCTCGCTCTTCCTGACCCTCTTCGTGATCATGGATCCCCCCGGGATCACGCCGATCTTCCTCGCCCTCACCTCCGGCCGCCCGGCCAAGGTGCAGCGCCGGATGGCCTGGCAGGCCGTCGCCGTGGCGTTCGGCGTCATCACCGTCTTCGGTCTGCTCGGGCAGCAGATCCTCGACTACCTGCACGTCTCCGTCCCTGCGCTGATGATCGCGGGCGGTCTCCTGCTGCTGCTCATCGCGCTCGACCTGCTCACCGGCAAGACCGACGAGCCCAAGCAGACCAAGGACGTGAACGTCGCCCTCGTCCCGCTCGGCATGCCGCTGCTCGCCGGGCCCGGTGCCATCGTCTCGGTCATCCTCGCCGTGCAGAACGCCGACAGCGTGGCCTCGCAGGTCTCCGTCTGGACCGCCATCGCGGCCATGCACGTCGTGCTCTGGCTGACCATGCGGTACTCGCTGCTGATCATCCGCGTCATCAAGGACGGCGGCGTGGTCCTGGTGACCCGGCTCGCGGGCATGATGCTCTCCGCCATCGCGGTGCAGCAGATCATCAACGGCGTCACCCAGGTCATCCAGAACGCCTGACCGGGCACCGGGGAGCCCCCGGACGCCACTGCGCCCCCGTACGGATTCCGCTCTTGCGAAGTCCGTGCGGGGGCGCGGTGCGTGGTGTGGACCTGACCTGTTACGAGGCCGAGGTCTCGGCGGGGCGGATCCAGATGCGCTGGCCGATCGAGGCGGCCTGCTGCACGATCCGGTTGACGGAGGCGGCGTCCACGACGGTCCGGTCGACGGGCGTGCCGTCGATGTCGTCGAGTCGCAGGATTTCGAAGCGCACAGGCTTCTCCCTTCGTCTGAGTTGATCCTCCTGATGGAGAACTGCGTTACATAGGGGTCCAACGAGTTGCACCCTGCAAACATTCCTTACGCTAAGGAAAATTTTCGGATGTCTAACTACTAACGGGTAGGAGGGTGTGGCGGCCGGGCCCGGAGCGGCGGACAATGAGCCCCGTATGAACGACGCAGACACCACTCAGGTGACCGAGACCGACACCCGCCTCCACGCGCTGGACGCCCGCCTGGAGCGCACCAATGAGCTCCTCCAGCGGATGCTGGCGGAGGTCGCCAAGACTCCCTCCACCCACGCCATCTTCGTCGACGCGGGTTACGTCCATGCTGCGGCCGGGTTGCTTGTGGCGGGTACCGAGGACCGGCGCTCCTTCGACCTCGACTCCGAGGGATTCATCGAGGCGCTCATCGACACGGCCCGGACGATCTTCGCCGACAGCAGACTGCTCCGCGTCTACTGGTACGACGGGGCCAGACGCCGTATCCACACGCCCGAGCAGCAGGCCATCGCCGAACTCCCCGACGTCAAGGTCCGCCTCGGCAACCTCAACGCCAACAACCAGCAGAAGGGCGTCGACTCCCTGATCCGCACGGACCTGGAGTCCCTCGCCCGCCACCGCGCCATCAGCGACGCCGCGCTCGTCGGCGGCGACGAGGACCTCGTCTCGGCCGTCGAGGCGGCGCAGGGCTACGGCGCCCGCGTCCACCTCTGGGGCATCGAGGCCGCCGAGGGGCGCAACCAGGCCGAGGCGCTGCTCTGGGAGGTCGACAGCCAGCGCACCTTCGAGCTGGACTTCTGCCGCCCGTACGTCACCCGCCGCCCGGTCACCACGTACGAGAACGAGGGCGAGCCGCCGCCCTCCCGCGAGGAGGTGCGCTTCATCGGCGCGCAGATCGCGGCGACCTGGCTCGGCGAGCGCGGCAGGGACCGGCTCGCCGAACTCCTGCCCAGCGCGCCCTATCTGCCGGGACCCGTCGACCAGGACCTGCTGGTCGAGGCGGAACGCCTGCTCAGCCGCTCCCTGCGCGGCCACGCCTCACTCCGGCGTGCCCTGCGGGACGGCTTCTGGCAGCACCTCAAGGCGCAGTTCTGACGCGGGCCGTTCCCAGAACTCGATGAGCCGGTCGGCCAGCTCGCGCGGGTGCGACACATTGGGGGAGTGACCGGCGCCCGCCACCACCGTGTGGTGCGCGCCGGTGCGGGCCGCCGCCGCCGCGAGGTCCGCGGTCGACCAGACCATCTCGTCCGCCCCGTACGCCATGTGCAGCGGCATCCGCAGCGCGGTCAGCTGGGCCGTACCGTCCTGCCGACTGAGCAACAGTCTTCCTGTGCCCGAGAGTTGGGCGATACGGGTGCGCATCCAGCGCCGCCGCAGAAAGCCCGCGAGCTGGGGTGCGTCGTCCGTGTCCGGTTCCTCGCCCCGGCTGTCCAGCCAGCACATCGCCTGCCAGACGCGCTCCTTGGGCAGCAGCGCGAGCGCGGCGCGCAGCACCCGTACCCGGATGCGCTGCGGCCTGGCCACCCGGCCCGGGCCCGAGGAGAGCAGCGTCAGCGAACGGAAGGCGCGCGGGGCGAGCGAGGCCGCCGCGCGGGCCACCAGGCCGCCGAAGGAGTGGCCGAGCAGATGGACGGGACCGTCCCCGAGGGCGGCGGCCTGCGCCACCGCGTCGAGCGCGAGCGCCCGGCGCCGGTAGCCGGCCCGGCCGCGCGGGCCCGGGGTCTCGTGCTGACCGCGCCCGTCGACGGCGACGGTCCGGTACCCGGCCTCGCTCAGCGGCCCGAGCAGGCCGAGGAAGTCCTCCTTGCTGCCGGTGTACCCGGGCAGCAGCAGCACCGTGCCGCGCCGGTCGCCCGCCGGTGCCGTGTCGAGCACGGCGAAGGCGCCGCGCGCGGTCACCAGCCGATGGGCACGGGTGCGGGGCGGCAGGGCGAGGGACCGGGGCTTGCTCATGTCTGGACTGTAACCGGAGCGGCGAGTACCGGGGCGGCCCGCGTAAGACGCCGCGGCCCGGCCCCTGGGGAGGGGCCGGGCCGCGGCGGTGGGACGGACGGGCTCAGCTCTCCGGCTGGGCCGCCGCCTTCTTCGTGGTGCGACGGCGCGGGGCCTTCGGCGCCTCGGCCTCGGCGGCCGGTTCGGCGGCAGCCGCGGCCTTCTTCGTCGTACGGCGACGGGCCGGGACCTTCGGCTCGGAGGCGTCGGGCGCCTCGGCGGCCACCGCGGTCTTCTTGGCGGCCCGACGGCGGGGAGCCTTCGGGGCCTCCTCGGCGGCAGGCGCCTCGACGGCCTCGGCGACCGGCTCGGCGGCCGGTTCGACGACGGCGGCCTTCTTGGCCGTACGGCGACGGGGGGCCTTCTTCGGCTCCTCCACCGGGGTCTCGACGGCGGCGGCCGGAGCGGCCTCCACCATCGGAGCGGCCTCGGCCACCGGGGCCGTCACGATGACCGTCTCGGCCGGGGCGGAGACGGCCGGGGAACCGGCGGCCTTGCGGACCACACGGCGCCGCGCGGGCTTCTTCGGCTCCTCCTCGACGACCGGGGCGGGCGCGGGCTCCACGATCGCCTCGACGACCGGGGTGGAGGTGACCGGCGAACCGGCCGCCTTGCGCACCACACGGCGACGACGCGGTGCGGGAACCTCGGCCGTGACCGGGGCCGCCGGGGCTTCGACGACGGGCGCGACGGGCTCGGTGACCGCCGGGGCGGCGACGACGGCCTCGACGACCGGCTCGGCGACGACGGTGGCGGCCGGGGCGGCGGCCGTGGTGGCCTTCTTGGCCGTACGGCGACGGGGAGCCTTCTCAGGCTCCTCCTCGACGGCGACCGGGGCGGGCGCGGCCTCGACGACCGGGGCGGCCGGCGCGGCGCGCAGGGCAGCCGCGGCGGTCTCGACGGTCTGGAAGGAGACGGTGTCCTCGACCGGGCGGATGCGGGGACGACGACGGCGCGGCGCCGGGGCCGGCTCCTGGGCCGCGGGGGCCTGGGATACGGGGGCCTGGGACACGGGGGCGGAGCGCACGGCCTCCGGACGCGCGGCCGTACGGCCACGGCGGCGGGGGGTCTTCGGCTCGGCGGCCGGGGCCTCGGCGGCGGGCGCCGGAGCGGCCTCCACCACGGCCCGGGTGACCGGGGCGGCGACCGGAGCGGCGGCCTGGGCCACCGGAGCCGACTGCGGCTGCGTCACCGGAGCGGCGCCCGGGGCGCCGACGCGGGTGCGACGGCGGCGGCGCGGGGTACGCGGGCCGGACTCGGCCTGCGCCTCGTCCGTCGCCGGCACGGTCACCGGTACCGTCACCGGCGCCGACTCGGCGGCCGGGGCCGCCGACACCGGGGCGTCGGACTCGCCGCCACGGGTGCGACGGCGCTGACGCGGGGTCCGGGTGCGCTCGGGGCGCTCCTCGGTCCGCTCGGGCCTGTCGGTCTTCGGGCCGCGCGCACGGCGTCCGCCGGGCTCGCCCAGGTCCTCCAGCTCCTCCGCGCCCAGACCCGCGCGGGTCCGTTCGGCGCGGGGCAGGATGCCCTTGGTGCCCGCCGGGATGTCCAGCTCCTCGAAGAGGTGCGGGGACGAGGAGTACGTCTCGACCGGGTCGTTGAAGTCCAGCCCCAGCGCCTTGTTGATGAGCTGCCAGCGCGGGATGTCGTCCCAGTCGACCAGGGTGACGGCCGTGCCCTTGTTGCCCGCGCGGCCGGTGCGGCCGACGCGGTGGAGGAAGGTCTTCTCGTCCTCGGGCGACTGGTAGTTGATGACGTGGGTGACGCCCTCGACGTCGATGCCGCGGGCGGCGACGTCGGTGCAGACGAGCACGTCGACCTTGCCGTTGCGGAAGGCGCGCAGCGCCTGCTCGCGGGCGCCCTGGCCGAGGTCGCCGTGGACCGCGCCCGAGGCGAAGCCGCGGCGCTCCAGCTGCTCGGCGATGTCGGCCGCCGTGCGCTTGGTGCGGCAGAAGATCATCGCGAGCCCGCGGCCGTTGGCCTGCAGGATGCGGGAGACCATCTCCGGCTTGTCCATGTTGTGCGCGCGGTAGACGTGCTGCTTGATGTTGGCGACGGTGACGCCCTCGCCGTCGGGCGAGGTGGCGCGGATGTGCGTCGGCTGCGACATGTAGCGGCGGGCCAGGCCGATGACCGCGCCCGGCATGGTGGCCGAGAACAGCATGGTCTGACGCTTCGCCGGAAGCATGTTCATGATCTTCTCGACGTCGGGCAGGAAGCCCAGGTCGAGCATCTCGTCGGCCTCGTCCAGGACGAGGACCTTGACGTGCGACAGGTCGAGCTTGCGCTGGCCGGCCAGGTCGAGCAGTCGGCCGGGGGTGCCGACGACGACGTCGACGCCCTTCTTGAGGGCCTCGACCTGGGGCTCGTACGCCCGGCCGCCGTAGATGGCGAGCACACGGACGTTACGCACCTTGCCGGCGGTGAGCAGGTCGTTGGTGACCTGCTGGCACAGCTCGCGGGTGGGGACGACGACGAGCGCCTGCGGGGCGTCGGTGAGCTGCTCGGGCTTGGCCCGGCCCATCTCGACGTCCATGGGGACGGTGACGCGCTCCAGGATGGGGAGACCGAAACCGAGGGTCTTGCCCGTGCCGGTCTTGGCCTGGCCGATGACGTCGGTGCCGGTGAGGGCGACCGGAAGGGTCATCTCCTGGATGGGGAAGGGGGTGACGATGCCGACGGCCTCAAGGGCCTCGGCCGTCTCGGGAAGGATTCCGAGTTCTCGGAAAGTCGTAGTCAGGGTGCTGCCTCTTCTGTGAGACGCGGCGCGAGGCGAACGAAGGGGGTCGTACCGTGCCAGGAACTGCCGGTTGGATCCTGGGGGATCTCTGCCGGGCGGCGCGGGACCACTGCCGTCGCTCGAGCGTCGTACCGCTGAGGGTGACCCTTCCGCGGGTCCGCCGGAAGGGCTGTCGGGCCGGAGCCGATCGGGCCACCGACCGGGCATCCTCATTCATGAGTCGGCCCACCGAATACGTCCGAACGTGCGAAAGCATGTCCGCATAATCAGCAGGCGCCTTATCACTGTACCCCGGAATCGCGCATGTGTGTTGGGGGAAATGGTGATGAGGGCACGGTCACACTGACTGACCAGCGCCTTCCCCTGGTGCGCGAGCGGGCTATTGTGCGCTCCATGGAGACGCCTGACAACGCCACACCCACCGGGATCGCCGCCAAGGACTGGGCGACGGCCGCCGAGGAGCCGCAGTACCGCGCCGCCGTGATCGACCTCCTCGGCGCCCTCGCCTACGGAGAGCTCGCGGCCTTCGAGCGGCTCGCCGAGGACGCCAAGCTGGCGCCGACCCTCGGCGACAAGGCGGAGCTGGCGAAGATGGCCTCGGCCGAGTTCCACCACTTCGAGCGGCTGCGCGACCGCCTCGCCGAGGTGGACGCCGAGCCGACCGCGGCCATGGAGCCCTTCGCCAAGGCACTCGACGACTTCCACCGCATGACCGCGCCGTCGGACTGGCTGGAGGGCCTGGTCAAGGCCTATGTGGGCGACTCGATCGCCAGCGACTTCTACCGGGAGGTCGCGGCCCGCCTCGACTCCGACACGCGCGGGCTCGTGCTGTCCGTGCTCGACGACACCGGCCACGGCAACTTCGCCGTGGAGAAGGTCCGCGCGGCGATCGACGCCGATCCGCGCGTCGGCGGTCGGCTCGCGCTGTGGGCCCGCCGTCTGATGGGTGAGGCGCTGTCGCAGGCCCAGCGCGTGGTCGCCGAGCGCGACGCGCTCTCGACGATGCTGGTCGGCGGCGTGGCGGACGGCTTCGACCTCGCGGAGGTCGGCCGGATGTTCTCCCGGATCACCGAGGCGCACACCAAGCGGATGGCCGCGCTGGGCCTGGCCGCCTAGGCCTTCGCCCGGGTCTTCCCTGCCGCAGGCGCCGTGGCCGCTGTGGCTGTCGTGGCTGTCGTGGCTGTCGTACGAAGGCCCGCGTGCGTTCGCCGTACGCGGGCCTCTTCGGCCGGCCGCTCGGGCCGGCTCATCTCTCGTGTCGGTTCACATCGCGGCTGATCGGCGCAGACGGCGGGAGGCCGGCCTGACCAGCAGCGAGAGCAGTACCGCCGCCACCGCCACCGCGCCGACCAGGGTGGCGAGGAAGTGGCCGGGGCCCAGGGCTCCGTGGGTGACGAGCGCGCCGAACACACCGCCCAGCGTGCCGGTGACGAGGACGATCACCCGGACGGGGAGGCGGTCGGGCAGCCGGTGCACGGCGGCCCAGGCCAGGGCGAAACCGAGCAGGGCGGAACCGAGGACTTCCAGGAACACTGCTGATCACCTCGCGAGGGGTGCGGGGCGGGTGGTGCGGTCGAGATCCCTCCTACCCCGGGCGCCCGGGACGCAATCCTTCCGTACGCGCTGACGTGGCCATACAGGCATACGAACGACCCGTAGGGACGAGCCGCACCGGTACGCGAAAGGCCCGGTGGACCGTGACGGTCCACCGGGCCTTCCCCGTAGATCCCGGGCTCAGAGCGCGCCGAAGCCCACGCGGCGCACGGCGGGCTCGCCGAGCTCCACATACGCGATCTTCTCGGCCGGAATGAGGACCTTGCGGCCCTTCTCGTCCGAGAGGCTGAGCAGCTGCGCCTTGCCGGCCAGCGCGTCGGCGACGGCGCGCTCCACCTCCTCGGCGGACTGCCCGCTCTCCAGAACGATCTCCCGGGGTGCGTGCTGCACGCCGATCTTGACCTCCACGGCTATGTCCCTCCGAACGGTCAGCGTTGCGCGAATACCCGCGCCGTACGCTGCACACATTAGCCCGGTGAGGGGACGCGCACGGTTCACTCGGGCACGCCAGGAGCGAACACGCGCGGGACGGCGGGTGCGTCCGGCGGGTCAGTGCCCCTCGGCGCTCAGCTGGCCTTCCACCGCGTGCAGCGGGAAGCCGGCGATGCCGCGCCAGGCGAGCGAGGTCAGCAGGCCGACCGCCTTGTCGCGCGGGATGGCGGACCCGCTCGACAGCCAGTAGCGGGCGACGACCTGGGAGACACCGCCGAGGGCCACGGCGAGCAGCATCGACTCGTCCTTGGACAGGCCGGTGTCCTCGGCGATCACGTCGGAGATCGCCTCGGCGCACTGGAGGCTCACCCGGTCCACGCGCTCGCGTACGGCCGGTTCGTTGGTGAGGTCGGACTCGAAGACGAGCCGGAAGGCGCCGCCCTCGTCCTCGACGTAGGCGAAGTACGCGTCCATCGTGGCCGCGACCCGCAGCTTGTTGTCGCTGGTGGAGGCCAGCGCCGTCCGCACGGAGAGGAGGAGGGACTCGCAGTGCTGGTCGAGCAGGGCGAGGTAGAGCTCCAGCTTTCCGGGGAAGTGCTGGTAGAGCACCGGCTTGCTGACGCCGGCCCGCTCCGCGATGTCGTCCATCGCGGCCGAGTGGTACCCCTGGGCGACGAACACCTCCTGGGCGGCACCGAGGAGCTGGTTCCGTCGGGCACGTCGCGGCAGGCGCGTGCCCCGAGGGCGTGCTGCCTCTGTCTGCTCGATGGCGCTCACGCGGCCTCCCAAGAATCGATCCATGCGCGCTGTCGCACGCGCCGCCATCGTACTTTTGGGTAACCCGGCTGTGCGCGGTGCGAACGCAGAATTTCACGGACCGGACGCCCTGGTCGACAGTCGATTCAATATTAAACCGAACAAATCGGCGGGAGTCGTCCCGCCGACGGCCGTCTCACCGGTGCCGGTGCCGTCTCAGCGGTAGTCGTCCTCGTCCAGGGTGACCACACGCGCCTGCTCGGAGGAGTCGGCCTCGTTCGCCGAGTCGCGCTCGACATGGGTGACCTGCTCGTCCTCGCGCTGCCGCAGATCCGTGTGCTGCTCGGCGGCGTCGGCCTCCGGGATCTCCTCGTCCAGCACGGCGTCCTCTTCCTCGGCGAATGTGTCCGGATCGGTCGGATCGACAGTCATGCGGTTCCTTCCGGCACGAGGGTCGCGGTCCTCTCCGAAGGCCCTCTCTTCGAGCCTAGGAGCACCCGCGCCCCGCCGCATACGCACCTGTGACGGCACCCACACGCCTCGCCGCGTGATCGTCTCGTAATATTGCGGCCATGTCGTCGACCGAGCTGCCGGAAACCCGGACCGCCGCTGCGCCACCCACCCCGCGCACCACCCGCGCCGTGCGGGTCGCCGACGGCGAGGAACTGCGCTCCGTGTCGCTGCCCGGGCTCACCCTCACGGTGCGCGCCCGGCCCGGCACCGGGCCCGGCCTGGCACCCGCGCTGTACGTCCACGGCCTCGGCGGTTCCTCGCAGAACTGGTCCGCCCTGATGCCGCTGCTCGCGGACCTGGTCGACGGCGAGGCCGTCGACCTCCCCGGCTTCGGCGACTCCCCGCCGCCCGACGACGGCAACTACTCGATCACCGGGCACGCCCGCGCCGTCATCCGCCTCCTGGACTCCGCCGGCCGCGGGCCCGTGCACATCCTCGGCAACTCGCTGGGCGGCGCCGTCGCCACCCGGGTCGCCGCCGCCCGGCCCGACCTGGTCCGCACCCTCACCCTGGTCTCCCCGGCCCTGCCCGAGCTGCGCGCCCAGCGCACCGCCTGGCCCACGGTGCTGCTCGCGGTGCCCGGCGTCGCCTCGGCCTTCGCGAAGCTCAGCAGGGACTGGACGGCCGAGCAGCGCGTCCGGGGCGTCCTCTCCCTCTGTTACGGAGACCCCGGCCGGGTCTCCGACGAGGGCCTCCGGCACGCCGTCGAGGAGATGGAACGGCGTCTGGAGCTTCCCTACTTCTGGGACGCCATGGCACGCTCCTCGCGCGGCATCGTCGACGCGTACACGCTCGGCGGGCAGCACGGACTGTGGCGGCAGGCGGAACGCGTCCTCGCCCCCACGCTGCTCGTCTACGGCGGGCGCGACCAGCTCGTCTCGTACCGGATGGCCCGCAAGGCCGCCGCCGCCTTCCGCGGCTCGCGCCTGCTGTCCCTCCCCGAGGCGGGGCACGTGGCGATGATGGAGTACCCCGAGACGGTCGCCCAGGCCGTCCGGGACCTGATCGCCGACAACGGCGGGAGCTGATCCGGGGCGTGGGACGACATAGCCGCAAGGGCTCCGCGCCGCCGGTGGCCGACACCGGTCAGCAGCCGGCTCCCGGACGGACGACGGGGGCGGCGCAGCCGCAGGGGGCACCCGCCGGGCGCGCCCCGGGGCCGGGCCGTCGGCGCAGGACCCCCGACGGCGGCCAGACCGCACCGGGCACCCAGGGGCGACCGGGACCGCCGCCGCAGGGACAGGGGGCACCGGGGCACGGGGGTCCCGCGCACGGCACACCCGGGTACGGCACTCCGGCGCACGGCATCCCCGCGTACGGCACCCCCGCTCACGGCGTTCCGGCGCACGGCGCCCCCTCCCACGGGGCCCCGGGGCAGGGGACCCCCTCCCACGGCACCCCCTCCCACGGCGCCTCCGGCTACGTCGGTTCCGTCTTCGACACTCCCGCGCACGGGACGCCCGGGACCCCCGCGCACGGTGTTCCCGCGTACCGGACTCCCGTACGCGGCGGCCATCCGCAGCACGACGAGGGCTCCGCGCCGCGGCCCCGGCAGTACGCGCCCCGGCACGGCTCCCCCCGCCCCGACGGGCCCGAACGGGCCGACTCCCAGGCGGCGTTCGTCCCCGGGCCCCGCCGCGAGAGCGTGCCCGAGCCGGTACCCGGGGCGGCCGTCGAGGCCCCGGTCGTCCGGGGCGGTCTCGGCCGTACCCTCACGGGCGTCGCGGCTGCCGCCGTCGCCACCGTCCTCGCCTTCGTCGTCGCCGGGCAGGTCGCCGACCGGGAGGACGCCCCGGCCACCGCCCGCGCCGCCGAGCGGCCCGCCGAGCGCGCCGCGGACGACTCCGCCTCCCGCTCCGACGAACGGGCCGCCCCGAAGACCCCGGCCGCCCCGGCCCCGGCCGCCACCCCGGCGCCCACGTACGAGCAGCTGATGACCCGGCAGTTCCCGATCGACCCGAAGCTGGACGGATCCGGCGAGTTCACGACCGTGCCGGGCTTCCAGAAGGCACCCGGGAAGGGGCGCCTGATCCGCTACCGGATCGACATCGAGAAGGGGCTCGGGCTCGACCCGGGCCTCTTCGCCGACGCCGTGCACAAGACCCTGAACGACCCGCGCAGCTGGGCCGGGCAGGGGGCGATGACCTTCGAGCGGGTCTCCAGCGGGGAGTCCCAGTTCGTGCTCACGCTCGCCAGCCCCGGCACCACCGGCGATTGGTGCGCGAAGTCCCATCTCGACACCACCGTCGACAACGTGTCCTGCGACTCGGCCTCCACCGAGCGCGTGATGATCAACGCCTTCCGCTGGGCGCAGGGATCGGCGACCTTCGGCCCCAAGGCGATGTACGCCTACCGGCAGATGCTCATCAACCATGAGGTCGGGCACCGGCTCGGGCACGGCCATGTGAGCTGCAGCACGCCCGGCGCGCTCGCCCCGGTGATGCAGCAGCAGACGAAGTCGCTGAGCATCGGTGGAATCAAGTGCCGCGCCAACCCCTGGGTGTACCCGACGGGCTGAGCGCCCGGAGAGGCGTCGGGAGCCGGCCTCGCCTGACCCGCCGTGACGGATCTGACGCCTAGCGCGACAGAACGCGACGGGGGCGGGAAAGTTACGTGCATTCACCCCTTCCGGTGGTGCGACGGACAACCGTCCGTCGCACCACCGGTTTCTCCGCTTACGTTCTTCCCGCTGCGAGTCACCGGACCGACGGTGGCCGCCGCCAAGGGACATCGGGGGTGCACTCGTGCGGATCGGACTGCTCACGGAGGGTGGCTACCCGTATGCCACCGGTGAATCCGGACGCTGGTGCGAGCGGCTCGTACGCGGGCTCGGCCAGCACCAGTTCGACCTGTACTCCCTCGGCGGCTCCGGCACCCCGACGCCGCTCCCCCCGAACACCCGCGTCGTCCGCACCGTCGACCTGGGGACCTCCGACGCGGCCACGGCCCACGGAAACCTCCTCGAACGGACCGCCTTCGGCGCCCGCGCCGCCCGCCGGGCCTACGGCCGCCGCGACCGCCACCGCTTCACCGAGGCCTTCCACCGGCTGACGGCCGGACTCTGCGCGGAGGACCACGACGCCTTCGCCGGAGGCCTCTACGCGCTCGCCGAACTCGCCCGCGAGCGCGGCGGACTCCCCGGCGCGCTCCGCTCCGACGACGCCGTCCGCGCCCTCGAATCCGCCTGCCGCGCGACCGGCGCGAGCCGGGGCGCCGCCGCCGCGGGCCTCCCCGACCACCTCGCTTTCGTCGAGCACGTCGAGCGCGCCCTGCGCCCGCTCTCCCTCGACTGGTACGAGGAGGACGCCCTCGGCGCGGCCGACCTCTGCCATGCCACCGCGGGCGGCACCACCGCCCTCCCCGGCCTCCTGGCCAAACGCTTCTTCGGGACCCCGCTGCTCGTCACCGAGTACGGCGCCCCCCTCCGCTCCCACTACCTCGCCACCGCCGGAGCCGACCGCTCCGCCCCGCTGCGGGCGCTGCTCGCCGCCCTCCACGGCCGGCTCGCCGCCGAGGTCTACGGACAGGCCGCGCTCCTCACCCCGGGCAACGCGCACACCCGCCGCTGGCAGGAGAAGTGCGGCGCCGACCGGGCCCGGATCCGCATCGTCCACCCCGGCATGGCGGCCGACCGCTTCGCCGAGGTCGGCGAGGACGAGGAGAGCGGCGACCCGGCCACCCTCGTCTGGGTCGGCCGCGTCGAACCCGCCAAGGACCTCATCGCGCTGCTGCACGCCTTCGCGGAGATCCGGTCGCGGCAGTCCGACGCCCGGCTGCGGATCGTCGCCGTGCCCGTACGGGAACCCGGCGCCGGCGCGTACCTCACGCACTGCAGGGGGCTCGCCGCCCAGCTCTTCCCCGACGAGGCCGCCGGGGCGCACGCCGTCGGCGAGAACCCCGTCACCTTCGAGGAACTCGGCGGCCCCGAGGCGCCCACCCTGGAGGACACCTACGCCTCCGGCGCGGTCGTCGTCCTGTCCAGCGTCGTGGAGGGCTTCCCCGCGACCCTCGTCGAGGCGATGTTCTGCGCGCGCGCCACCGTCTCGACCGATGTCGGCGCGGTCGTCGAGATCATCGGCGGCACCGGCCTCGTCGTGCCCCCGCGCAACCCCCGGGCGCTCGCCGACGCCTGCCTCGCGCTGCTCCGCGACCCCGAGCGCCGCTACCGGCTCGGCGCCGCCGCCCGCGCCCGCGCGCTCGAACTCTTCACCGTCGAACAGAACCTCGCCGCGTTCCGCGGTATCTACCTGGAGCTCCTCTCCCACGCGCCCGTGCGCCACCGCCTCGGGGACGGCGTGCCCTTCGCCCACCCCGCCGAGGCACATGTACGGGGCAGCTGGGCCAACCAGACCGTGAGTGCCGGGACAGGAGCCCCCGATGCCTGAAGGAGGCACCCCCATGCGCGGCTCCGCCGCACCGACGAGCCCCGGAGCCTGGGACGCCCGCTCCGAGGCCCTCCTCGGCGCCCCCGCCCTCACCCCGCCCACCGGCGGGACGCTCGACCTCCGCGGCCCGGAGGACCCGGCCGCCCCGGTGGACGGCGCCGACCGGTCGGACCCGGCCGAACCGATGGACGGACCGCCCTCCGGGATAGGCCGGGCCCAGGGGGAGGCCGCCGAGATCCCCCCCGAGCCGGGGGACACCGGACGACGGGACAGGGCGCCTGGGGACACCGCGCGGGCGGACAGCGCCCAGGCGGACACCGTGCCGGAGAGCACGGCGCCGGACTCCCGTACGCCCGGCCCCCCGGTCCCGGCCGACGGCCCCTCCGCCCGTACCCCCGCCGCCGCCCGCCCCCGGCGCGGGCACGCCGACCCCGTCAAGGTGCTCATGCACCGCCACCGGGAGCTCTGCGCGCGGGCCGTCGACCCGCTGGAGATCGCCGCCGGACTCGAGGCGCAGGGGTTCACCGACCGCACCGCCGCGCGCTTCCGCCACCGGGACGTGTTCTCGCTCGCCGAGGAGCTCCACGCGCGCGTGCCCCGGGGAAGCGAACCGGCCCCGCCCCCCGCGCCGGTCCGACAGGACACCGACGCGTGGGTGCTCGCCGTCCTCACCCCCGGCGCCGCCGCCGCGCTCACCGGCATCGGACTCGCCCTCACCCACGGCCCCGTACGGTTCGCCGTCGGCGTCACCGGCGCACTCCTCCTCGCCGGGGCCCTGCTGCTCGCCGTCCGGCGCGGCCCGCTCCGCGTCCCCGAGGGCGGGAGCGTGCCCGCCGCCCGCCTCTGGACCCTCTGGCTCCTCGGCTACGCGGTCGGCGGCGACGGACTCCTCGACCAGGTGCTCAGCGGCGGCCCCGACGGCCCCTGGGACCTGACCACCGGCCCGCTCCTGGGGCTCGCGCTCGCCGTCGCCCCCGCCGCCTGGTGCGCCCGCCTCTTCGCGGACCGGGCCCGCCGCCGGATCACCGACAGCCGGGGACTCGCCGACTTCGCCGCCGGCGTCCGCCCGCTGCTCCTCGCCACCGTGACCCTCCAACTCCTCGCCCTCACCGGCCTCCTCGAACTCACCGGGTTCAGCACCGGGGCCCTGGCCCTCGGCGCCCTCCTGCTGTTCGCCCGGCTCCTCACCGTCCACGGCTTCCCCGAGACGGCCACCGCCGCCCTCGCCGCCGCCTGCGCCGCCGAGGCGCTCGCCCTCGCGAGCGTCCTCGCCTCCCGCGTCCCCGCCCCCGGCTTCGACGCGCTCGCCGCCCCGGTGCGCGCCCTCGTCGACACCTGGGGCCCCGGGGCCGTACCCACCCTCGTCTGCGGCGCCGCCGCGTTCGGCCTGCTGGCCCACGCGACCGGCGCCCTCGTCCGGGCCTCCGCCCACGCCACCCCGTGAAGGGCCCACGAACAACCCCGCACACCCGCGGAGCCGACGCCGCGGGCGTGCCCCGTCACCTCTCTCATCACCCCGCAAGGAGACCGAAGACCATGACCCCCCAATCCCAAGGACCGGCCGGTCGGCACGAAGGGGCCGCGCGATGAGGGTGCTACTGCTCGGAGCCAACGGCTTCATCGGCCGCTTCGTCGCCGACCGCCTGCTCGCAGACCCGGCCGTGCACCTCACCGCGCTCGGCCGGGGGGACGACGCCGATGTGCGCTTCGACCTCGCCTCCGGGAGTCCGGGCGCGCTGACCCGTTTCCTCGACGCCGTCCACCCCGGGGTCGTCGTCAACTGCGCGGGCGCGACCCGCGGCGGCGCCCGCGACCTGACCCGGCACAACACCGTCGCCGTCGCCACCGTCTGCGAGGCCCTGCGCCGCAGCGGCTGCGGCGCCCGGCTCGTCCAGGTCGGCTGCGCCTCGGAGTACGGGCCGAGCCAGCCCGGTTCCTCGACCGCCGAGGACGCCGTACCCCGCCCCGGCGGCCCGTACGGGGTGTCCAAGCTGGCGGCGACCGAACTCGTCCTCGGCTCGGGGCTCGACGCCGTGGTGCTCCGGGTGTTCTCGCCCGTGGGGCCGGGCACGCCCGCCGGTTCGCCGCTCGGCCGTCTCGCCGAGGCCATGCGCCGGGCCATGCAGGCCGGGGACGGTGAGCTGAAGCTCAGCGGACTCGGGGTGCAGCGGGACTTCGTCGACGTCCGGGACGTGGCGCGGGCCGTGCACGCCGCCTCGCTCTCCGCCGCGCAGGGCGTCGTCAACATCGGCACCGGCCGGGCGGTCCGCCTCCGTGACGCCGCCGCCGTCCTCGCCCGGGTCGCCGGTTACTCCGGCAACCTCCACGAGCTGGACGCCCCGCACGGCATGCCGCAGCGCCCGATGATCGGCGCACCCCGCAGCGAGGGGACCATCGCCGACCAGCTGGCCTCGGCGCCGTACCCGTACCCCGACGGCTGCGGACCCTGGCAGCAGGCCGACGTGCGCACCGCCCGCGACCGGCTGGGCTGGCGGCCCCGGATCAACCTGGAGGAGTCGCTCGCCGACATCTGGATGGAGGCGGCGTGCCGCATCTGACGGCGACCGGAGCCGTCCAGGCACTGGGGGTGGGCGTGCCCGGCTACGCCCACCCGCTGCTCGCCCCCGTCGAGTGGGGCGAGCTGACCCGGCCGGGGACCCCGCTGCACTGGGCGGTGCTCAATGTGGCGGAGGGGCCCGGCAGCCGTCCGGACCCGCACTGTCTGGAGGCGGCGGGCCGGCTCCGCAAGGCCGGGGTCCGGGTCCTGGGGCATCTGGACGCCGCCCACGGCTCCCGGCCGTACGGGGAGCTGGTCTCGGACGCCCACCGCTTCCTCGACTGGTACCGGGTGGACGGCTTCTATCTGGACCGCTGCCCCGCCGACCGGGCCGACCTGGCCGGGGTGCGGCGGGTCACCGCGACCCTGGAGGCGATCCTCGGCGGCGAGGCCCACCTCGTCCTCGGTCACGGCGCCCACCCCCACCCGGGATACGCGGAGACCGCCGACCAGCTGGTGACCTTCTCCGGTCCGTGGGCGGACTACCGCTGGTCGCAGGTGGCCGAGTGGACGGCCGAGTACACGGAGGCCAAGTTCGTCCATCTCGTGCACGGCGTCCCGCGCACCCATCTGGAGGAGGCGCTGCGGATCGCCCGCTGGCAGGGGGCCGGGACGATCTTCTTCACCGACCGGACGGGGGCCCCGGGGCAAACCGCGGCATTTCACTCGCTGCCCGGCTACTGGGACGAAATCGTCTCGCGGATCGGACCGGGTGTCTCGGAATGAGAAGAGGCGTGGCAGTGTTACGGGGAGAACAACCGTACTGACATACCGACAACCGGAGTCCCCGTGTCGCTGCCACCCCTGGTCGAGCCGGCTGCCGAGCTCACCGTAGACGAGGTCCGCAGGTACTCCCGCCACCTGATCATCCCGGACGTCGGGATGGACGGGCAGAAGCGGCTGAAGAACGCGAAGGTGCTGTGTGTCGGTGCCGGCGGCCTCGGCTCGCCGGCGCTGATGTACCTGGCCGCCGCCGGCGTGGGCACGCTCGGCATCGTGGAGTTCGACGAGGTCGACGAGTCGAACCTCCAGCGCCAGATCATCCACAGCCAGGCCGACATCGGCCGCTCCAAGGCCGCCTCGGCACGCGACAGCGTGCTCGGCATCAACCCGTACGTGAACGTGATCCTCCACGAAGAGCGGCTTGAGGCCGAGAACGTGATGGACATCTTCAGCCAGTACGACCTGATCGTCGACGGCACGGACAACTTCGCCACGCGCTACCTGGTGAACGACGCCTGCGTGCTGCTGAACAAGCCGTACGTGTGGGGTTCGATCTACCGCTTCGACGGCCAGGCGTCCGTGTTCTGGTCCGAGTACGGCCCCTGCTACCGCTGCCTCTACCCGGAGCCCCCGCCGCCGGGCATGGTCCCGTCCTGCGCCGAGGGCGGCGTCCTGGGCGTGCTGTGCGCGTCCATCGGCTCCATCCAGGTCACCGAGGCCATCAAGGTCCTGGCCGGCGTGGGCGACCCGCTGGTCGGCCGCCTGATGATCTACGACGCACTGGAGATGCAGTACCGCCAGGTCAAGGTCCGCAAGGACCCGAACTGCGCGGTCTGCGGCGAGAACCCGACCGTCACCGAGCTCATCGACTACGAGGCCTTCTGCGGCGTCGTGTCCGAGGAGGCCCAGGAGGCGGCGCTCGGCTCCACGATCACTCCGAAGCAGCTCAAGGAGTGGATCGACGAGGGCGAGAACATCGACATCATCGACGTCCGTGAGCCGAACGAGTACGAGATCGTCTCGATCCCGGGCGCGCGCCTGATCCCGAAGAACGAGTTCCTGATGGGCACCGCCCTCCAGGACCTCCCGCAGGACAAGCGGATCGTCCTGCACTGCAAGACGGGTGTCCGCAGTGCGGAAGTCCTCGCCGTGCTCAAGTCCGCGGGCTTCGCGGACGCGGTGCACGTCGGCGGCGGCGTGATCGGCTGGGTCCACCAGATCGAGCCCGAGAAGCCGGTCTACTAGGCGACTCGCCGAAGGGCCCGGACCTCCTCGCGAGGTCCGGGCTCTTCGTCATGCGCGCGCTCAGCAGGTCGTGCCGTACTTCGGGACCGTGCCCTTGAGGAAGTACGCGTCGACCTTCTCCGTCACGCACCGCGAGGTGCCGTAGGCGCCGTGCCCCTCGCCCCTGTTGGTCACCAGGACGCCGACGCCGTCCCCGAGTTCCCTCGCCATCCGCTCCGCGCCCTCGTACGGGGTCGCCGGGTCGCCCGTCGTCCCCACCACCAGGACCGGGGCCGCGCCCGGGGCGCTCGCCTCCGGGGTCGCCCGCTCGCCCTTCACCGGCCACCCGGCGCACCAGCCGGCCGTGTCCCAGGCGAGGAACGCGCCGAACACGGGGGAGAGGCGACGGAATTCGGGCAGCAGCGCCTTCGCCTGCGCGGCGGTCGGCCGCGTGCTGGAGTCGGCGCAGGAGATCGCCCGCTGGGAGTGGGACTGGGTGGAGTAATGGCCGCTCGCGTCACGGTCGTTGTAGGCGTCGGCGAGCGCGAGCAGGGCGCCGCCGCGACCGGCCTCGGCCTCCTGGAGGCCCTGCGTCAGCAGGGGCCAGTTGGCCTTCCCGTACAGGGTCACCGCGATGCCCGTGAGCGCCAGGCTCTCGGTGAGCCGACGCTCGCCGACCGTCAGCGGGGCCCGGTCCAGCTTCCGCAGCAGGCGCGCGATCCGCTCGGTCCCGGCCTTCGGGTCCTGGCCGGTGCTCTTCAGATAGTTGTCCAGGGCCCGCTGGAAACCGGTCGTCTGGTGGCGGGCGTGCCCGAAGGTGTCGGCGGTCGGGTCGACGACGGCGTCGAGGACGAGCCGGCCCACCTTCCCCGGGAAGAGATGGGCGTACGTGCCGCCGAGCTGGGTGCCGTACGAGATGCCGAAGTAGTGGAGCTTCTCGTCACCGAGGACCTGCCGGATCAGGTCCAGGTCCCGGGCGGTGGCGCTGGTCGTGGTGTGCGCGAGGAGCGGGGCGGAGCGCTCGGCGCAGCCGGCGGCGAAGGCGGTGCTGTCCTTGAGGTACGCGGCCTCCTCGGCGGCCGTGTCCGGGGTGAGGTCGACGGTGGCCTCGGCGGCGGCCTGTTCGGCGTCCGTGCGGCAGACCACGCCCGCGCTGCGGCCCACACCCCGCGGGTCGAAGCCGACCAGGTCGTAGCGCTCGTTCAGGCCCCGGTACTCCTCGGCCGCCCGGGGCAGGATGTCGACCCCTGAGGCGCCGGGGCCGCCGAAGTTGAAGAGCAGCGAGCCGATGCGACCGCGCTCGTCGGTGGCCTGCTTGCGGATCAGCGCGACCGGGAGGGTGGCGCCCTCCGGCTTCAGGTAGTCCCGCGGCACCTTCACCGTGGCGCAGCGCCACTCCGCGCCGGGCCGCTGCCCGCCCTCCGGGGCGGGGCAGCGCTTCCAGTCGAGGCGCTGGCCGGTGAGGGGGCCGGGGAGCGCCGGGGTGGCGTCCGGCGGACCGGTCTCGGTGGCCGTCGGGCCCGTTCCGGTGGTCGTCGGCGAGGTGGAGGCGGGGCCGGGGGCCCCGCCGCCCGCGCTCGTACAGCCCGCGAGCAGTACCCCCGTCACGGCCAGAACCGTCATGCGTATCCGTACGGACATGTGTTCCCCCAGGATCCCGGCAAGGCGGTCATCCTAGGGGGTGCCCCGCAGGACGGGCCGGGCTGCCGGGGCCGGGCTACTTGCAGACGGTTCCCGAGGTGGGGACCCGGCCGTCCAGGAGGTAGGCGTCGACGGCCTTCTTCACGCACGCGTTGCCGCTGTTGTAGGCGCCATGGCCCTCGCCCTCGTACGTCAGCTCCACTCCGACGCCCTGGCCGAGCGCGTTCACCATCGAGCGGGCGCCCTGGTACGGGGTGGCCGGGTCACCGGTGTTGCCGACGACCAGGATCGGCGCGGAGCCGGGCGCGGAGACGTCCGGGTGCTCCCAGAGCCCCGGCACCGGCCACTGCGCGCAGCCGGCCAGCGCCCAGCCCATGAAGTCGCCGAAGACGGGGGACGCCTCACGGAACTGGCCGAGCCGCTCCTTCGCCTGGCCGAGGGTGTAGCGCTCCTTGAAGTCCACGCAGTTGATGGCGGCGTTGGCGGCCTGGATGTTGCTGTACGAGCCGTTCTCGCCGCGCCCGTTCATCGCGTCCGAGAGCGAGAGCAGCAGCGCCCCGTCACCGCCGTCCGCCGCGTCGAGCCCCTGCTCCAGATAGGTCCAGTACTCCTTGGAGTACAGGGCCTGGGCGATGCCGTTGGTGGCCTGCGTCTGGGTCAGCTTCCGGTCCCCGATGCCGGGGATCGGCTTCTTGTCGAGGGCCGCGAGGAGGTCCGTCACGAAGGACTCGACCTCGGCGACGGTCGTACCGGGCAGGGTGCATTCCCCGCCCCGGTCGACGCAGTCCCGGGCGAAGTTGTCCAAGGCGAGCTGGAAACCCTTCGCCTGGCCGAGGGCGCCGTCCTCGACACCCGCCTCCGGGTCGACGACGGCGTCGAAGACGGCCCGGCCGACGTTCTTCGGGAACAGGTGCGCGTAGACGCCGCCGAGTTCGGTTCCGTACGAGATGCCGAAGTAGTGGAGCTTCTCGTCACCGAGGACCTGGCGCATCAGGTCCATGTCCCGGGCGGCGTTCTCGGTGCCGACGTGCGGCAGGGCCGGGCCGGCGTCCCGCTCGCAGCCGGCCGCGTACTTCTTCTGCGCCTCCGACAGCGTCCGCTCCTCCGCCTCGTCGTCGGGCGTGAAGTCCAGGGCGTAGTAGGCGTCGAGCTCCTTGTCGCCGGCGCACTCGACCGGGTCGCTGCGGCCCACCCCGCGCGGGTCGAAGGACACCAGGTCGTAGCGCCCGCGCAGGGTCTCGTAGTCGGTGGCGAAGCCGGGCAGGCCGGTGATGCCGGAGCCGCCGGGACCGCCGAAGT
Organism: Streptomyces sp. NPDC001728; assembly: GCF_040297565.1. NCBI lineage: Bacteria > Bacillati > Actinomycetota > Actinomycetes > Kitasatosporales > Streptomycetaceae > Streptomyces > Streptomyces sp. NPDC001728. The sequence goes on along the minus strand of NZ_JBEOZK010000002.1, from coordinate 181,373 downwards.
TGAAGACGAGCGAACCGATCCGCCGGTTCTTGTCGCGCGCCCGGGCCCGGATGAGGGCCAGCTCGATCGTCTCGCCCTCCGGCACCGACCAGTCGAGCGGCGCCTGCAGGAAGGAGCACTCCCAGGTCGCGCCGCCGGGCAGCGGGGAGGGCGCGGGCCCGCCGCCCTCGGCGGCCGAAGGCGCCGGGCAGGGGGCCCAGGACAGCTTCTGCGCGGCCAGCGCGGAGAGGCCGCCGGAGCCACTCGGCCGCGCCTGCTGCGCCGTCCCCTCTCCGCCGTCCGAGCACCCGGCGGCGAGCAGCACGGTGGTGGCGGTGAACAGGGCGGCGCGCTGGGCGGCGGAGATCGGCATAGGCCCATGGTGTGCCGCCGCCCGCGCACCCGCGCGGGACGGAGGTCCATGCGGGTGGCGGGCGGCGGGCGCTGTCCGTGGGGGGCGCGGGCGACGAGCGGTGGTCCGCTACAGCGCTCCGCGCCGCGTCAGCCAGTTGAAGCAGATCCAGCCCGGCAGCACCGGGACCCACAGCGTGAGCAGGCGGTACAGCAGCACCGCCGGGGTCGCGACCTCGATGGGCAGGCCCACCGCCACCAGACCGAGGGTGAGCGCGCCCTCGACCGCGCCGACGCCGCCGGGCGTCGGCGCCGCCGAGCCGAGCGCGTTGCCCGCGAGGAAGACGACGGCCACGCTCGCGTAGCTGACCGTCGCGGTCCCGTGCCCGAACGCCCGGATCGAGGCGTCGAGGCAGAACACGAACGCGGCGGTCAGGAGCAGCATCCCGCCGATGCCGGTGACCAGCTTCATCGGCCGCTGGAGGACGTCCAGCATGCGCGGCACGACACCGGCGAACAGCGACCGCAGCCGGGTCGAGACGAACTTCCGCATGAACGGGATCGCCGTCGCGACCAGGACCAGGACCGCGACCGTGAGCAGACCCGCGATGACCGTCCTCGACGGGGTGAAGGACTGCGACTTCTCCGTACCCGTCAGATAGCCGAAGGAGAGCAGCAGCATGATGTGCACCCCGAGCTGGAACAGCTGCGAGGCGCCGACGCTCGCCACCGCGAGCCCGGGGCGCACGCCCGCGCGCTGGAGGAAGCGGGTGTTGAGGGCCACACCGCCGACCGCCGCCGGGGCGACGATCTTCACGAACGAGCCGGCGACCTGCGCCACCACCGTCCGCCAGAACCCCACCCGCTCCGGCACGAAGCCCACCAGGGCCATCGCCGCCGCCACATAGCTGAGCGCCGAGAACACCACGGCGGTCGCCACCCACCGCCAGTCCGCCTGGCTGACCGTCGACAGCGGTGTACGGGCGATCTGCGACAGCAGGAAGTACGCGGCGACCGCGCCCGCGATCAGACTGACCAGGGTCCGCGGCTTGATCCGCTCCAGACGGACCGGCTCCACCGGCGCCTGCGGGCGGATCAGCAGCACCTGCTGGCGGATCTGGGAGAGCAGGTCCTCCTCGCGGGCCTCGTCGAGGGCCGTGTCGAGCGCCCGCTTCTCGGCCTTCTTGTCCGCCTTCTTCTCGGCCTTCGTCTCCGTCTGCACACTCTCGGGCCCGCCGTGCGCCGCCGCCTTCGCGAGCTCCCGCTCGTGCTTGGCCGCCTCCGAGGCGGCGAGCACGGCCTCACGCTCGCGTGCCGACCGCTCCCGGGCCTGTTTCCGCAGCGTCGCGCGCGTGGAGCGGCTCAGGGCGATCGGCTGGAGCAGGGGCAGACAGTCGGCGACGGTGTCGGGGCCGAGGACCTCGACGGCGGCGGCGACCGCCCGCTCGGCCCCGACCCGCAGACCGAGGGTGGTGAGCAGCTGGGCGACGTCCATCCGCAGGATGATGTCGCCGGCCGCGATCTCGCCGCCCCGCAGCTCGGTGAGGATCACCCTGCCGGCACGATCCACCAGGATCGCGTCACCGGTGAGCCTGCGGTGCGCGATGCGGCGCGACTGCAGCGCCCGCACCTGGCGGAAGGCGCTGCGGACCAGTTCGTCGGTGATCTCGGCGTCGTCCAGCGAGTCCACACTGCGGCCGCCGATGTGCTCGTACACGAGCATCACGGCGTCCGGGCCGAGCTCCGAGGTGGCGATCAGCTTCGGCGCGTTCGCCCCGGCGGCGATGGCCGCGTACGCGAGGAGCGCCTCCTGCTCAAGGGCCTGCCGCAGCGAGACGATCGAGCGGCGGGTGGTGATCGTCCGGAGGGTGATCCGCCGCCACACCCGGTAGAAGAAGCCGTGCGCCTGCTGCTCCCGGTCGACGACGGTGACGTCCAGCGGTGGCCCGTGCTCCAGGGTCACGATGTACCGGCGGCCCCGGTCGCCGCTGTCCGCGGAGTCCGGGACGCCCTCGGCGCGCAGCGCGGTCACCGGTTTGAAGCCGACCCGGCGCAGACCGGCGAGGAGGGTCTGGCCGGTGGGCCGGACGTTGGGGGAGCCGACCGCGTACAGCGTGCCGTACGCCACCGTCCAGCCGATCAGGACGGTCAGGATGATCGACAGCGCGGTGGTGTAGCCGGCCACCAGCATCGTGAACGCGTCGAGCAGCAGCACCGCCCACAGGGACACCCGCCAGCGGGGTCTGCGGGCCATGCCGACGGCCGTCATGTACGCGATCACCGGGGCCAGGTAGTTGTGCACCGGGTCGGTGAGTCCGCCGCCGGACTGCGGCTGGGTCAGCGCGTCCTGGATCGTGCCGGGCGCGGCCTGGGCGACCCAGAGGTCGGTGGCGAGGGTGACTCCGTGCGCGAGGACGGCGGCGAGGACGCCGTCCGCGATGCGCAGCCCGTCACGTTTGATCAGACGTTCGATGGCGAAGGCGACCGGGACCAGCAGGACGGCGATGGAGGAGACGAGACCGGCGATCTTGACGAAGACGTCGGGTGCGCCGACCGCGCCCTTGTTGATGTCCTCCTCGAGGCCCGAGGTCGTCGCGTGGGCGAACGCGGCGATGGCGATGACGAGCCCGATCGCGAGCAGGCCGGCGAGCAGCCTCATCAGGTCGGAGGGCCGGTGGACACGGGCGGCGAGCAGCGGCTCGTCGCCGGAGACCCGCTCGGGCACGTCGGACCGGTCCTCCTCCGGAGGCTGAGTGTCCTGGCCCATCACCATGTCCGTCTCTGCATGCGCGTCGTGTCGTTCTCGTTCTTGTACTTGTCGCTCTTGATCTCGTATCACCAGTCACCGCCCGGACGATGGTGGCACGAAGAACCGCCGCGCGGAGGCATCAGGGCCATGTCGGTGGGGTGAGGCAGGATGGGGCGGATGAGCATGGAGGAGCCCGTGGGGGAGACCGGAGAACTGCCCGAGTACGCGGAACGGGTGCTCGACGTGGCCGACGCCATCCCTCCCGGCCGGGTGATGACCTACGGGGACGTCGCGGAGTGGCTGGGCGAGGGCGGACCCCGCCAAGTGGGCCGCGTCATGGCCCTGTACGGCGGGACGGCGCCCTGGTGGCGGGTGGTCCGCGCGGACGGAACCCTGCTCCCCGGGCACGAGCTGAGGGCCCTCGGCCACTACCGCGAGGAGGGCACCCCGCTGCGCGAGGCGGGCCCGGCCGCCGAGGGGCACGTACCGAGGATCGACATGCGGCGGGCCCGCTGGGACGGATCTCACACCTGAGCCCGTCCGCCGGGGGAGCACGGGGAGGGCGGGGCGCGTCCGCCGCCGGGACGGTCCCGCACGCGAGCGGGCGGGGCGCGGAGTACGGCTCGGCGGCGGGCCGTTTCGCGTAACGTCGACGTGCGCGTCTCCCGGAGCGGCGGAGGGCCTCCGGGCCCGACGGCCGGCCGCGGCGGACGCCCGCCTCACCCGCACCACCACTCCCACCAGGACCGGCGACCCACGTGAGTACCTCCTCGACCACCCGGCGTACGCCGCCGCACCAGGGACAGCCGTACCCGGGTCCGGGACGGCAGCGGACCCCGGGCGCGTACCGACTGGTGCGTACCACGCCGGCCCCGATGGATCCCCCTCAGCTGGACGCAGCGCAACGGGAAGTGGTTGACCACGCGGGCGGACCACTTCTCGTCCTCGCCGGACCCGGCACCGGCAAGACGACGACCCTGGTCGAGGCCGTCGCCGCCCGCATGGAGCGCGGCGCCGACCCCGAACGCCTCCTCGTCCTCACCTTCAGCCGCAAGGCCGCCGTCGAACTCCGCGACCGCATGGCCGCCCGGCTCGGTGGCCGCCGCCCGCCCCAGGCCACCACCTTCCACTCGTACTGCTACGCCCTCATCCGCGCCCACCAGGACGCCGAGCTCTTCGCGGAACCCCTCCGGCTGCTCTCCGGCCCCGAGCAGGACCTCGCCGTGCGCGAGCTGCTCGCCGGCCACGTCGACCTGGAGAAGGACGGCCTCGGCAGCATCCGCTGGCCCGACGAACTGCGCGCCTGCCTCACCACCCGCGGCTTCGCCGACGAGGTCCGGGCGGTCCTCGCCCGCTCCCGCGAACTGGGCCTCGAACCGGACGCCCTCGCGCGCTTCGCGGACCGGGTCGGCCGCCCCGACTGGAAGGCGGCGGCCGGCTTCCTCGCCGAGTACCTCGACGTCCTCGACCTCCAGGGCGTCCTCGACTACTCGGAGCTGGTCCACCGCGCCGTACTGCTCGCCGGGGACACCACCCTGCCCGGGTACGACGCGGTGTACGTCGACGAGTTCCAGGACACCGACCCGGCGCAGGTCCGGCTGCTGCACGCGCTCGCGGGCCGCAGCCGGAGCACGGTCGTCGCCCTCGGCGACCCCGACCAGTCCATCTACGCCTTCCGGGGCGCCGACGTGAACGGCATCCTCGACTTCCCCGACGCCTTCGGCGGCGCGGACGTACGCGTGCTGCGCACCGCCCGCCGCTCGGGCGCCGAACTGCTCGGGGCGACCCGGCAGCTCGCCCGGCGGATGCCGATGCCCCGGCTTCCCGCCGACCGGGTCCGCGCCCACCGGGACCTCACCGCGGCGCGGGACGGCGGCCGGGCGGAGGCGTACACCTACCCCACGGCCTCGGCGGAGGCCGAGAACATCGCCGACCTGCTGCGCCGCGCGCACCTGGAGGACGGCGTCCCCTGGCAGGACATGGCCGTCCTCACCCGCGCCGCCGCCACCCTCCCGTCCCTCCGCCGCGCCCTCACCTCGGCGGGCGTCCCGGTGGAGACGGACGCGGCGGACACCCCACTGCGCCACGAACCGGCGGTGGCGCCGTTGCTGCTGGCACTGAGGGCGGTGTCGTCGGGGCCCGAGGCCGTGGGCCGGCCCGCACCCGACGCACCTTGGCTCCCCGTCGAAACCGCGCTGGAACTCCTCGCCTCCCCCCTCGCCGGCGTGGACCCCGCCGACCTCCGCCGACTCGGCCGCGCCCTGCGCGACGAGGAACGCGACGCGGGCAACAAGGTCCCGCCGCCCTCCGACGTCCTCCTCGCCCGCGCCGTCGCCGAGCCCGAGCGGCTCGTCGCGCACGACCCCGCGTACGCCCGCGGCGCCAAGCGGCTCGGCGACCTCCTCCGGGACACCCGCACCCTGCTCGCCGACGGCGGCACCGCCGAGGAGGCCCTCTGGGTGCTCTGGAAGGGCACCCCCTGGCCCGGCCGCCTGGAGCGCGCCGCACTCCGCGGCGGCCCCGCCGGGCGCAACGCCGACCGCGACCTCGACGCCGTCTGCGCCCTCTTCGAGACCGCCGCCCGCGCCGAGGAACGCGTCGGCGGCCGGGGCGTCCTCAACTTCCTCGAAGAACTCGACGCCCAGGACATCGCCGCCGACACCCTCACCCGCCGGCACACCCGCCCCGACGCCGTCCGCCTCATGACCGCCCACCGCTCCAAGGGCCTGGAGTGGAGCTTCGTCGTCGTCGCCGGCGTCCAGGAGGGCCTCTGGCCCGACCTGCGCCGCCGCGGCTCCCTCCTGGAGGCCGACCGCATCGGCCGCGACGGCCTCGCCGAACCCCTCACCCCCGGCGCCCTCCTCGCCGAGGAACGACGCCTCTTCTACGTGGCCGCCACGCGCGCGCGTGACCGGCTGGTCGTCACCGCGGTGAAGGCCGCCGCCGAGGACGGCGACCAGCCGTCCCGCTTCCTCACCGAGCTGGGCGTCGAGCCCAAGGACGTCCCCGGCCGCCCCCGCCGCCCCCTCGCCGTCTCCGCCCTGGTCGCCGAGCTGCGCGCCACCACCGTCGACCCGGCGGCCGCGCCCGCGCTCCGCGACGCCGCCGCCCACCGGCTCGCGCGGCTGGCCGCGCTCACCGACGAGGACGGCCAGCCGCTCGTCCCCGCCGCCCACCCGGATCGCTGGTGGGGCCTCTTCGAGCCGACCCGGGGCGCGGCCCCGCTGCGCGACCGCGACCGGCCCGTCGCCCTGTCGCCCAGCTCCCTGGAGAACCTGGTCACCACCTGCTCCCTCCAGTGGTTCCTGGGCCGCGAGGTCAAGGCCGCGGAGCCCGCCACCGCCGCCCAGGGCTTCGGCAACGTCGTCCACGTCCTCGCCGACGAGGTGGCCTCCGGCCGCACCCCGGCCGACCTCGACGTCCTCATGACCCGCCTGGACTCCGTCTGGGACGCCCTCGCCTTCGACGCCCCCTGGAAGTCGGCCCAGGAGAAGGCCCACGCGCGCGTGGCCCTGGAACGCTTCCTGAGCTGGCACGTCATGGACCGCGGCGGGCGCACCCCGGCCGCCTCGGAGCAGGATTTCGACGTGACGCTGGCGGCGGGGGAGTACGAGGTCCGCATCCGCGGCTCCATGGACCGCGTCGAGACCGACGCGGAGGGCCGCGCGTACGTCGTCGACTTCAAGACCGGCAAGTCCGCGCCGACCCGCGACGAGGTCGACCACCACCCCCAGCTCGCCGTCTACCAGCTCGCCGTCCGCGAGGGCGCGCTCGACGAGCTCTTCGACGGCCGGCGGCCGGAACCCGGCGGCGCCGAACTCGTCCAGCTGCGCCAGGCCGCCCCGAAGAAGGAGGGCGGCGACGCCCTGCCGAAGGTCCAGGCGCAGGAGGCCCTCACCGGGGAGTGGGTCGGCGAACTGCTCGCCACCGCCGCCGGCCGGGTCCTCGACGAGCGGTTCACCCCCACCACCGGCCAGCACTGCACGACCTGCTCGTTCCGCGCCTCGTGCAGCGCCCGCCCCGAGGGCCGCCACGTCGTCGACTGACACCCCTTGGTCCCCACTGTGGGGAGCGTCACGTACCCCTTCCGTACATCCTTCGCACTCCCTCGCAGGTCAATCTCCTCGCGCCGCCCCGTAAGGGCGGCGTGAAGACAAGCTGTGAAGGACCGCTGTGAGGAGTACGGGCATGAAGGCCAACAGGAAGCTCTGGGCGACGGCGACGATCTGCGTGGCGCTGGTCGCCGGCGTCACCGGCTGTTCCCAGGACAAGGACAAGGCCGCCGCCGACCCCTTCGCCGGGCTCACCGCCGACGCCATCGCCGACAAGGCCGTCACGACCACCAAGACGGCGACCTCCCTGCGCATGAACGGCACCGGCAAGACCGACGGCCAGGACATGACCACCGACTTCACCCTCGACAGCAAGGGCTCCTGCAAGGGCAGCATGTCCGCGGGTACGGGTGGCGACGGCAAGGCCGAGATCCTGCGGACCGGCGGCTTCACGTACATGAAGGGCGACGACGCCTTCTGGCGCTCCACCGGCGGCGAGGAGGGCGCCTCGGCCGACGAGGCCGGCGCCATGTCCGCGCTCCTCAAGGGCCGCTGGATGAAGATGCCGTCCGAGGGCGACGACAACGACCTCGGCTCGCTCTGCGACCTCAAGACCATGATCAAGGAGATGGACGAGGAGGACAAGAGCGACCGCACGGGCCTGACCCGTGGCGAGGACGCCGACGTCGACGGCACCGCCGCCACCACCCTCACCAAGAAGAAGGGCGCCGAGACCACCACCTTCTACGTCGCCAAGGAGGGCAAGCCGTACGTCCTGCGCGTCGTGAAGGCCGGCGGCAAGGAGCCCGGCACCGTCACGTTCAGCGAGTTCGACAAGCCCCTCACGGTCGCCGCGCCTCCGGCCGACCAGATCGTCGACATGGCGGAACTGGCCAAGCTCGGCGGTTCCTGACCCACCCGGGTGGAGTAGCGGCCACGCGCGCGTGGAGCGACCCTGGTGGACAGGGCTCGGGAAAACCCGCGAGGAGGCTCGCATGGCGTCCCACCGAAAGCTCCGCGCCGCGGCCGTCGTCTGCGCCGTCGCCGTCGTGACAGGTCCCGCACCCGCGGCGGCCTGGGCGGCGGCCGGTGACCCGGCCGCCGCGCCGGCGGTGACGGCCCCGTCACCCGATCCGTTCGCCGGTCTCACCGCCGACCGGATCGGGGACAAGGCGGTCACCGCCACGCGGTCCGCGACCTCCCTCCGCATGACCGGCCGGCTGTCCGCGGACGGCCAACCGCTCGACATCGACTTCGCCGTCAACGACCACGACGAGTGCACCGGCGTGATGAAGATCAAGGGCGGCACCGCCGAACTCCGCAAGGCCGCCTCGATCACCTACCTCAAGGGCGACGAGGCCTTCTGGCGTGCCTCCATGACCTCCCAGGGGATGTCCCCCGCGCAGATCGCCGCCACGATCGAGCTGGTCAAGGGCCGCTGGCTGAAGATCTCCCCGGGGCAGGCGGGCAGCGCCGACCTCGGCGGCGTCTGCGACCTGAAATCGCTCCTCGCGGACCTCGGCAGGGACGAGGCCGAGCGCCGCGGCCTCGTCAGGGGCCCGGACGCGAAGGTCGGCGACACCCCCGTGGCGACCCTGGTGAAGAAGAAGGCGGGCGGGGAGACGACCACCGTGTCCGTCGCCCGGCAGGGCAAGCCGTACATCCTCAAGATGGTGAAGAAGGGCGGCCCCGAACCCGGCGCCCTGGTGCTCTCCGACTACGACAAGCCCGTCAAGGTGGTGATCCCGCCCGCCTCGGAGACCGTGGACCTGTCGAAGCTGGACCAGGGCACGGCCGTGTGACGAGCCCCTTTGACCCCGCGGGCCGGAGCGCTACCGGACCGGAATGTCGGTCGGCCCCGTTAGCCTCTTTGGGGTGACCTCACGCATCACCGACCCCGAGCAGCTCAAGCAGCTGCTCGGCATCCCCTTCACCCCGGAGCAGACGGCCTGCATCACCGCGCCGCTCGCCCCGCACGTCGTCGTGGCCGGAGCCGGCTCCGGCAAGACGACGGTGATGGCCGCCCGCGTGGTGTGGCTGGTCGGCACCGGCCAGGTCGCCCCCGAGCAGGTACTCGGCCTCACCTTCACCAACAAGGCCGCCGGTGAACTCGCCGAGCGCGTCCGCACCGCCCTCGTCCGCGCCGGGGTCACCGACCCCGATGTCATCGACCCCGACGAACCCCCGGGCGAGCCCCGCATCTCGACGTACCACGCCTTCGCCGGCCAGCTCCTCACCGACCACGGCCTCCGCATCGGCCTGGAACCCACCTCACGGCTCCTCGCCGACGCCACCCGCTACCAGCTCGCCGCGCGCGTGCTGCGCGAGGCCCCCGGCCCGTACCCGGCCCTCACCCGGTCGTTCCCGACCCTCGTCACCGACCTCCTCGCCCTCGACGCCGAGCTGGCCGAACACCTCGTACCGCCGCAGACGCTCCGGGCGTACGACTCCGAGCTGCTCACCGCCCTCGAAGGCGCCCGGCTCAGCAACGCCGAACTGCGCAAGATCCCCGAGGCCGCAGCCGCCCGCCGCGAACTCCTCGACCTCGTCGTCCGTTACCGCGCCGCCAAGCGCTCCCGCGACCTGCTCGACTTCGGCGACCAGATCGCCCGCTCCGCCGAGCTGGCCACCACCCGGCCCGAGGTCGGCGAGATCCTCCGCAAGGAGTTCCGGGTCGTCCTCCTCGACGAGTACCAGGACACCTCCGTCGCCCAGCGGCTGCTGCTCTCCGGACTCTTCGGCCGGAGCGCCGCGGGCCCGCCCACCGGCCACGCCGTGACCGCCGTCGGCGACCCCTGCCAGGCCATCTACGGCTGGCGCGGCGCCTCCGTCGCCAACCTCGACGACTTCCCCGAGCACTTTCCGCACGCGGACGGCAGCCCCGCCGACCGCTACTCGCTCTCCGAGAACCGGCGCAGCGGGGGCCGGCTCCTCGACCTCGCCAACCGGCTCGCGACACCCCTGCGCGCGATGCACGCGGGCGTGGAGGCGCTGCGGCCCGCGCCCGGCGCGGAGCAGGACGGCAGCGTCCGCATCGCCCTCCTCCCCACCCACGCCGAGGAGATCGACTGGCTCGCCGACTCCCTCGCCCACCTCGTCCGCACCGGCCGCGAACCCGGCGAGATCGCCGTCCTGTGCCGTACCGCCACCGACTTCCCCGCCATCCACGCGGCCCTCGTCGCCCGCGACGTGCCCGTCGAGGTCGTCGGCCTCTCCGGCCTCCTCCACCTGCCCGAGATCGCCGACCTCGTCGCCGTCTGCGAGGTCCTCCAGGACCCGGGGGCCAACGCCGCCCTGGTCCGCCTCCTCACCGGCCCCCGCTGGCGCATCGGCCCCCGCGACCTCGCCCTCCTCGGCCGCCGGGCCCGCCTCCTCGTCCACCGGGGCGGCGACGCGCCGGACCCCGAACAGCGGCTCGCCGCCGCCGTCGAGGGCGTCGACCCGGCCGAGGTCGTCTCCCTCGCCGACGCGCTCGACACCTTCCTCGACTCCGGCGGCGCCGCCGACGACGGCCTGGCGTTCTCCGCCGACGCCCGGGTCCGCTTCGCCCGCCTCGCCGCCGAGCTGCGCGCCCTGCGCGGCTCGCTCGCCGACCCCCTCATGGACGTCCTGCACCGGGTGCTCTCCGCGACCGGCCTGGAGGTCGAGCTGTCCGCGTCCCCGCACGCGCTCGCCGCCCGCCGCCGCGAGACCCTCGGCCACTTCCTCGACATCGCCGCCGGCTTCGCCTCCCTCGACGGCGAGGCGAGCCTGCTCGCCTTCCTCGGCTTCCTGCGGACGGCCGTCCAGTACGAGAAGGGCCTCGACAACGCCCTCCCCGGCGGCGAGAACACCGTCAAGGTCCTCACCGCCCACAAGTCCAAGGGCCTGGAGTGGGACGTCGTCGCCGTCCCCGGCCTGGTCGCCGGCCAGTTCCCCAGCGCCCGCGCCCGCGAGTCCTGGACCTCCCAGCCGCAGGTCCTCCCGCACGCCCTGCGCGGCGACGCGCCCACCCTGCCCCGCGTCGACACCTGGGACGCCAAGTCCCTCTCGGCCTTCAAGAACGACATGAAGGACCACCAGCACACCGAGGAACTGCGCCTCGGCTACGTCACGTTCACCCGCCCCCGCTCCCTGCTGCTCGGCTCCGCCCACTGGTGGGGCCCCTCGCAGAAGAAGCCGCGGGGGCCCTCGGACTTCCTCCAGGCCCTGTACGAGCACTGCGCGGCGGGCCACGGCGACATCGAGGCCTGGGCGGAGGAGCCGGGCCCGGACGAGAAGAACCCGACCCTGGCGGACGACGGGACGGACCAGGCCTGGCCGCTGCCGCTGGACCCGGACGCGCTGGCCCTCCGGAGGAGGGCGGCGGAACAGGTGAGGACGGCGCTGTGGTCCCTCGCCACGGCACCGGACACAGAGCACGCGCATGCGGAGCCCTCGCACGGGGAGCCCTCGCACGGGGAGCCCTCGCACGGGGAGCCCCTGCACCGGGAGACCTCGCACCGGGAGACCCCGTACCCGGAGGCCGGGCCCACCCATGCACCACCCCCGGCCGACCCCCACCCCGAGGACCCCTGGCCCGAGGAGGAGGAACCCCTCTGGGACGAGGAGACCCTCCCCGAGGACACCCACGCGGACACCGTCCCGGCGCCGAGGGACCCGGAATCCGGGCCGACCCCCGAGGACGCCCGCACCATCGCCTCCTGGGACCGCGACCTCACCGCCCTCACCACCGAGCTGCGCCGCGCCCGCGCCACCACCCGGGACGTCCTGCTCCCCGCGTACCTCTCCGCCTCCCAGGTGCTGCGGCTCGCCGCCGACCCCGACGGCTTCGCCCAGGAGCTGGCCCGGCCCATGCCCCAGGCGCCGCAGCCGGCCGCCCGCCGGGGTACCCGCTTCCACGCGTGGGTGGAGTCCCGCTTCGAGGAACTGCCGCTGCCGTTCCTCGGCCCGGAGGAACTGCCCGGCGGCGAGGACTTCGCGGGGGAGCCGGAGATCCTGGACGAGCGGGACCTCGACGAACTCAAGGAGGCCTTCGCCCGCACCCCGTACGCCCACCGCACCCCGTACCGCGTCGAGGTCCCCGTGCACCTCTCGCTCGGCGGCCGGGTCGTCCGGGGCCGGATCGACGCCGTCTACCGGGACCCGGACTCCGGGGCGTACGAGATCGTCGACTGGAAGACCAGCAGGCACCGCACCGCCGACCCCCTCCAGCTCGCGATCTACCGGCTCGCCTGGGCCGAGCAGCACGGCCTCCCGCCCGAGGAGGTCGCCGCCGCCTTCGTGTACGTCCGAACGGGTGAAGTCGCGCGGCCCGCCCGGCTGCCCGGCCGGGCCGAGCTGGAGACCCTCCTGCTGGGAGGGGCACCCCAGGACGCCGGATAGGCTCGGGGGCATGAGCGAGACCCCGGACAGCGCCGTCCACGCCGTACGTACGTACATCGAGCAGCACCGTGCCGCCTTCCTGGGCGACCTCGCCGAGTGGCTGCGCATCCCCTCCGTCTCCGCGCAGCCGGACCGGGCCGACGACGTGCGGCGCAGTGCCGAGTGGCTCGCCGCCAAGCTGACGGAGACCGGCTTCACCACGGTCGAGGTCTGGGAGACCGCCGGCGCCCCCGCCGTCTTCGCCGAGTGGCCCTCCGACGACCCGGACGCCCCGACCGTCCTCGTCTACGGGCACCACGACGTGCAGCCCGCGGCCCGCGAGGACGGCTGGCACACGGACCCCTTCGAGCCGACGGTCGTCGACGGCCGGATGTACGCGCGCGGGGCGGCCGACGACAAGGGCCAGGTGTTCTTCCACACCCTCGGCGTCCGCGCCCACCTCGCCGCCACCGGCCGCACGGCGCCCGCCGTCCACCTCAAGCTGATCGTCGAGGGCGAGGAGGAGTCCGGCTCCCCGCACTTCCGCGAGCTCGTCGAGACCCGTGCCGGACGGCTCGCCGCCGACGCCGTGATCGTCTCCGACACCGGCATGTGGTCCGAGACCACCCCCACCGTCTGCACCGGCATGCGCGGGGTCGCCGACTGCGAGATCGAGCTGTACGGCCCCGACCAGGACATCCACTCCGGTTCCTTCGGCGGCGCCGTCCCGAACCCGGCCACCGTCGCCGGCCGGATCGTCGGGGCCCTCCACGACGAGCACGAGCACGTGGCGATCCCCGGCTTCTACGAGGGCGTGACCGAACTCACCGAGGCCGAGCGCGCCCTCGTCGCCGAGCTGCCCTTCGACGAGGAGGCCTGGCTGCGCACCGCGAAGTCGCACGGCACCCTCGGCGAGGCCGGCTTCTCCACCCTGGAGCGCGTCTGGGCCCGCCCCACCGCCGAGGTCAACGGCATCGGTGGCGGCTACCAGGGCCCCGGCGGCAAGACGATCGTCCCCGCCTCCGCGCAGCTCAAGCTGTCGTTCCGGCTGGTCGCCGGCCAGGACCCGGCCAAGATCGAGCTGGCGGTACGGGACTGGCTCGCCGCCCTCGTCCCCGCCGGCATCCGGTACGAGATCGTCTTCGGCGCCCCGACCCGCCCCTGCCTCACGCCCCTCGGCCACCCCGCCCTCAAGGCGGTCGCCGGGGCCATGAGCCGGGCCTTCGACGGTGCCAAGGTCCGCTACACCCGCGAGGGCGGCTCGGGACCGGCCGCCGACCTCCAGGACGTCCTGGAAGCGCCCGTCCTCTTCCTCGGCATCTCCGTCCCGTCCGACGGCTGGCACGCCCCCAACGAGAAGATCGAACTCGATCTCCTCATGAAGGGCGTCGAAACGACCGCGCACCTGTGGGGCGACCTGCCCGCCGCCCTCCTCGTCGCCCAGCGCTGAACCCACACACCGATCCGGGGGAGTTGGAAGCACCTGTGAGCACCTTGAAGAACGCGCAGAGCGGCCCGAAGCACGTGCCGGCGGACCGCCCGATCTCGCTCACCGCCCCGAGCGGCATCGACCGCGCCGCACACCACCGCCTCGACGAGGCGTGGCTGGCCGCCGCCTGGAGCCACCCCACCACCCGGGTCTTCGTGGTCTCCGCGGGGCAGGTGCTCATCGACGACCTGCCGGACGGCAGCACCGAACTCGTCATGACCCCGGCGTTCGAGGCGCCGGTCACCGAGACCCACCGCTACTTCCTCGGCACGGACGCCGAAGGCGTCTCCTACTTCGCGCTCCAGAAGGACTCGCTGCCCGGCCGCATGGACCAGTCCGCGCGGCCCGCCGGGCTCCGCGAGGCCGGTCTGCTGCTCTCGGACCGGGACGCCGGCCTGATGGTGCACGCGGTGGCCCTGGAGAACTGGCAGCGCCTCCACCGCTTCTGCTCGCGCTGCGGCGAGCGCACGGTCATCGCCGCGGCCGGCCACATCCGCCGCTGCCAGGCCTGCGGCGCCGAGCACTACCCGCGGACCGACCCCGCGGTGATCATGCTGGTCACGGACGACCAGGACCGGGCGCTCCTGGGCCGTCAGGTGCACTGGCCGGAGGGCCGCTTCTCGACCCTCGCCGGTTTCGTGGAGCCGGGCGAGTCCATCGAGCAGTCGGTCGCCCGCGAGGTCTTCGAGGAGGCGGGCGTCACGGTCGGCGAGGTCGAGTACATCGCCAGCCAGCCCTGGCCGTTCCCGTCCAGCCTGATGCTGGGCTTCTTCGCCCGGGCCACGTCCTCGGAGATAGACGTGGACGGCGAGGAGATCCACGAGGCCCGCTGGTTCTCCCGCGAGGACCTGGCCGCCGCCTTCGAGTCCGGCGAGATCGTGCCCCCGTACGGCATCTCGATCGCCTCCCGCCTGATCGAGCGCTGGTACGGCAAGCCGCTCCCGAAGCCGGGCGACGTGGTCTGACCGAGCGGTACGGCGAAGCCGGGCGAGGTGGTCCGGCCGACCGGTACGACGAAGCCCCCGGCCGTATGAGGCCGGGGGCTTCGTCGTACCGCTCGCGGGGCTCAGGCGGTCAGCGCCTGCTTGACCTGGGCCAGCGACGGGTTGGTCATGACCGACTCGGTACCCGTGGAGGCCACCACCAGAAGCGTGGGGACGGTCTGGTTGCCGCCGTTGGCCTTCTCGACGAAGGCCGCCGACTCGGGGTCCTGCTCGATGTTGATCTCGGTGTACGCGATGCCCTCGCGGTCCATCTGGCTCTTCAGCCGACGGCAGTAGCCGCACCACGTGGTGCTGTACATCGTCACAGTGCCCTGCATGGCCAGGCGCTCCTCTTCTTCGCTGACGGGTGCCGAGAAGGAGAACGTACGGGCCTTCCGTCCCATTCCCGGAATTCGTATGACCGGCGAGGCCGCCTGTGGACAAGCCTCCGCGACGAGTCCGCCCGACCTGGCAGCATTGGGGGGTGACAGCAGCAACGCACTCCACTCTCTTCCCGCAGGTCCCGGAGACGGCCGACGCGGTGCTCGACGGGCTCGACCCGGAGCAGCGCGAGGTCGCCCTGGCCCTGACCGGCCCGGTGTGCGTGCTGGCGGGAGCCGGCACGGGCAAGACGCGGGCGATCACCCACCGCATCGCCTACGGGGTCCGGTCGGGCAGACTCCAGCCCGCCAGCGTGCTGGCCGTCACGTTCACCAACCGCGCCGCGGGCGAGATGCGCGGGCGGCTCCGGGAGCTCGGCGCGGGCGGTGTCCAGGCCCGTACGTTCCACTCGGCGGCCCTCCGCCAGCTCCAGTTCTTCTGGCCGAAAGCCGTCGGCGGCGATCTGCCCCGGCTCCTGGAGCGGAAGATCCAGCTGGTCGCCGACGCGGCGGCCCGCTGCCGGGTCAGGCTCGACCGGAACGAGCTCAGGGACGTCACCGGCGAGATCGAGTGGGCCAAGGTCACCCAGACCGTCCCCGCCGACTACCCTGCCGTCGTCGCCAAGTCCCTCAGGGACGCCCCCCGCGACCCGGCGGAGATCAGCCAGATCTACGCCATGTACGAGCAGCTGAAGCGTGACCGCTCGGTGATCGACTTCGAGGACGTGCTGCTGCTCACCGTCGGCATCCTCCAGGACCGGCACGACATCGCCGACCAGATCCGCAGCCAGTACCAGCACTTCGTGGTGGACGAGTACCAGGACGTCTCCCCGCTCCAGCAGCGGCTGCTCGACCTGTGGCTCGGCGACCGCGACAACCTCTGCGTCGTCGGCGACGCCAGCCAGACCATCTACTCGTTCACCGGCGCCACCCCCGACCACCTGCTGAACTTCCGCACCCGCCACCCGGGCGCCACCGTGGTCAAGCTCGTCCGCGACTACCGCTCCACCCCGCAGGTCGTCCACCTCGCCAACGGGCTGCTGAGCCAGGCCCGCGGCCGGGCCGCCGACCACCGTCTGGAGCTGATCTCCCAGCGCGACCCGGGCCCCGAGCCGGTCTACACGGAGTACGCCGACGAGCCCACCGAGGCCGAGGGCACCGCCCGCCGCATCCGCGACCTCATCGCCGCCGGCGTCCCGGCCGGCGAGATCGCGGTCCTCTACCGGATCAACGCCCAGTCCGAGGTCTACGAGCAGGCCCTCGCCGACGCCGGGGTGCCCTACCAGCTGCGCGGCGCCGAGCGCTTCTTCGAGCGCCAGGAGGTACGGGAGGCGGGCATCGCCCTGCGCGGCGCCGCCCGCGCCGGGGGCAACGACTCCCTCCTCGACGACGCCGACGACCTCCCCGCGCAGGTCAGGGCCGTGCTCTCCACCAAGGGCTGGTCGACCAGGCCGCCCGCGGGCTCGGGCGCCGTCCGTGACCGCTGGGAGTCCCTCGCCGCTCTCGTTCGGCTCGCCGAGGACTTCGCCCGCGCCAAGCACGGCGCCACCCTCTCCGACCTGGTCGCCGAGCTGGACGAGCGGGCCGCCGCCCAGCACGCCCCGACCGTCCAGGGCGTCACCCTCGCCTCGCTGCACGCGGCCAAGGGCCTCGAATGGGACGCCGTCTTCCTGGTCGGCCTCACCGAGGGCATGCTGCCCATCACCTACGCCAAGACCGACGAGCAGGTCGAGGAGGAACGGCGCCTGCTGTACGTCGGTGTCACCCGCGCCCGGCTCCACCTCACGCTCTCCTGGTCACTCGCGCGCTCCCCGGGCGGCCGGGCCTCCCGGCGGCCCAGCCGCTTCCTCAAGGGGCTGCGGCCCGGCTCCGGGTCCCTCGGCACGGTCCCGTCCGGCGGGTCCGGCTCCTTCGAGCGCGGCTCCGGTACGGCAGGCCGGCGCAAGCCGCGCGGACCCGCCCTGTGCCGGGTCTGCGGGACGACCCTCACCGAGGCGGGCGCCATGAAGCTGATGCGCTGCGAGGACTGCCCCTCGGACATGGACGAGGGCCTCTACGAGCGGCTCCGCGAGTGGCGCTCGGAACAGGCCAGGGAACTCGGCCAGCCGGGGTATTGCGTGTTCACCGACAAGACGCTGATGGCCATCGCCGAGCGGGTCCCCACCACCGGCGGGGAGCTCTCCACGATCTCCGGCGTCGGAGCCCGCAAGCTGGACCGCTTCGGCGCCGATGTCCTGGCCATCTGCGCAGGTGAGGACAGTGGGGCAGGAGGGGACGAGGACTGAGGAAAACTCGTCGGAAAAATAGTTTGCGCCCGCCCCGTCAAGCCCCATAGGTTCTTAACCACGACAACAGCGGCTTCTTCGAAGCCCTGTCTTCGTGCTGTACTTGTCCAAATAAACATGAGGGTCCGGCTCACACCCGAACCCTCCGAGACGCCGAGAGGAGGCGAATCCAGTGATCAGCTACACCATCCAGACCAGCTCCGCCAGCACCGTCAGCTTCGTCAGCACCGCCAAAATGACCGATCGCTCGGCCGCCTCCGCCTGCACGCTCGGCTTCTCCGCCGCTGCGCTCCTTGGCACCGGTCTGCCCGCCACCGGTCTGCCCGTCGCCGGTGTTTCCGGTCTCGGTGAGGCTGCCCGGGAGCTGCGCAATGAGCGACCGACCAAGGCACTGGAAGTAGTAGCAGCAGGCAAGGCCACGGTCTATGGCTTTGCGGCGACCGGTGCCGGCAAGCAGCAGACGACGACGCACCACCACAAGATGTGGGCCTTCCGTGGGCTCGAACCCTGGAGTGATCCAGTCTGATCCTTGATCAGACCGGCGCCTTCAGGGCCGCGGAACCCCACCCGGGATCCGCGGCCCTTCTGTTTGTCCCCGAACGGGGACGAGGACACGAAGGCGCCTCGGGACAGCACCACCCGGTACCAGCCGAAAACCCGGTCAACCGGCCGGAAACGACCAGACGAGGAAAATCCACCGTGCAACTCGAAGCGCACGCCCCGTCCGTACCGCCTTCCGACTCGATCCCCCTGCCCGGCCTCACGGAGGACCCCGCTTTGATCCCCCTCACCGCGCTCACCGCGCTCGACGACGCCATCGAGAACCTCGGCGTGCCCGTCCCCTGTCGCGCCTACGACCCCGAGGTCTTCTTCGCGGAGTCCCCGGCCGACGTCGAGTACGCGAAGTCCCTCTGCCAGACCTGCCCGCTCGTGGCCGCCTGCCTCGCCGGCGCCAAGGAGCGCCGCGAGCCCTGGGGTGTCTGGGGTGGCGAGCTCTTCGTCCAGGGCGTCGTCGTCGCCCGCAAGCGGCCCCGTGGCCGTCCGCGCAAGAACCCGGTCGTCGCGGCATGAGCGCCACCGGAACCATCGACCGCCCCCTCACGCACGATCCCCAGAAGCAGGCCCCGATGACCTCTTCCACCAGCGAGCCCGCCGGCTTCGCGACCTCAGTCTTCTCCCCCTCCGCCGCGCCCGTCGCGCGTCAGAACAGGACCCGTGAAATGCAACTCGCCCCAGAAGCCCTGGCTCGTGCTCATATGCACGAGCGACAGCGTGAGGCCGACGCGGAACGCCAGGCCGTGCGCCTGGTCGCCGCCCGGCGCATGCAGCGCCGCGCCGAGCGCGTCTCGCTGCGCGCCCGCCGCGCGCTCGCCATGGCCGTCATGCACTGAGTCCGTACCCGGACCGAAGGATCCCGCGCCCCCAGGGGCGCCCCTGCGGGGGCCCGTCCGAGCGGACGGGCCCCCGCGGTGCGTTGTCGGGTCGGCGGGGCTTCGTCGGGTTATCGTCACAAGGGTGAACGACGCCCGTACCCCCGAGGGCCCCCTCGCCTGCGCGCGCTGCGGCAAGACCTCCGAGACCCTGCCGCTGACCTGGACCTGTTCCGTGGAGAACGGTCGGCGCAGCTACTTCTGCGAGGAGTGCGCCCGCGCCAACATCCGCTCGATCGAGGGCCGCCTCGACTCCTCCTGGTGGTGAAAGCCGCCCCCGGGACCGGCCCTGCCCCGGTCCCGCCTCCGGCCGGGACTAGTCGGCGGCGGTCGGCACCACGAAGCCCGGCAGCCACTCCGCCAGCTCGTCCCGCAGCCGTACCGTCGCGTTGAGCTGGCACAGCACCCCGATCGTGCTCAGCGTCACCCGGTGTATCAGCAGGTACGAGGGCGGCAGGTTGAGCTGCTTGCCCAGCTGGTGGGCGGGGGAGCGGGGGTCCGCGATCCGGGCCGCCTGGGTGCGCATCCAGCCCCGGGTGAAGAGGAAGGACTCCGCCTCCGCCGGTTCGATGATCGGCAGCAGGTACTCCAGGACCGCGTCCGGGTCGAGCGCGACCGATTCCTTGACGAAGCCCTCCGTCCGCAGCGCCCCGTACACACCGTCGGCGTCACCGGCGAGCGTCATCCGCAGGCAGGTCCCGATCGTCTCCGGAAGCCCGCCCGGCAGCCGGTCCACCGTGCCGAAGTCGAGGACCCCGAGCCGCCAGCCCTCCGGCCCCTCGTCCTCGTCGGCGCCGGGCAGCAGCCGGAAGTTCCCCGGGTGCGGATCGGCGTGCAGCAGCCCCGTGCGGGCGGGGCCGGAGAAGAGGAAGCGGGCCAGCAGCTGACCCGCCCGGTCCCGCTGCTCCTGCGTGCCGTCCGTGATCACCTCCGCCAGCGGGATACCGTCCGTCCACTCGGTCACCAGGACCTGGTCCGTCCGGTGCACCACCGCCGGCACCCGCACATCGGGATCGTCCGCGAACTCCTCCGCGTGCCTCTGCTGCGCCGCCGCCTCCAGGCCGTAGTCCAGCTCCTCGGAGACCCGGTCCCGCATCTCCGCGATCAGCGGCTTGATGTCCATGCCCGGGATCAGCGGACCGAGCAGCCGCGCGAAGCGGCTCAGCTGCGTCAGGTCCGAGAGCAGCGCCTCCCCGGCGCCCGGGTACTGCACCTTGACCGCGACCTCGCGACCGTCATGCCACACGGCCCGGTGCACCTGGCCGATCGAGGCGGCGGCGGCCGGCTTGTCCTCGAACTCCAGGAACAGCTCCCGCCACTCCCCGCCCAGCCGCTCCTCCAGGACCGCGTGGACCGTCCGTGTCGGCATCGGCGGCGCAGCGTCCTGAAGTTTCGTCAGCGCCGCCCGGTACGGCCCGGCCACCTCCTCGGGCAGGGCCGACTCGAAGACGGACAGCGCCTGCCCGAACTTCATCGCCCCTCCCTTCAGCTCACCGAGGACCTTGAACAACTGCTCGGCGGTGCGCTGCTGGAGCTCGCGGGCGACCAGCTCGGCCGATCTCCCGCCGATCCGCTTGCCCAGGCCCCAGGTGGCCCGGCCCGCGAAGCCCAGCGGCAACGCGGCCAACTTGGCGGTCCGGGTGACCGCCTTCCGGGGAAGATCAGACATACGCCCCTCCAAAACCCAGACTGCCGTGCCGCGCAGGGCCGTTACCCCGCCATTGTGTCCTGCGCGCCTCCGGCTGCCGAGGCACGCTCCCCCTCTCCCGCGCGCGCCGCGCCGCAGGGGCAGGCCGGATGGGGTCTCAGCCGCTCCTCCCGCCACTCCAACAGCGGCAACGACGCCTCCCATCGGGTGCCCGTGCTCGCCGGGAGGTCCCCGTCCAGGAACACCAGCGCGTGCGCGGCGGCCAGCCCTGCCACCGCCGTCGCGAGACCCAGGTCGCAGGCGGGCAGGGGATGCGGGGCGCCCGAGCGCCACTGGGCGAGCAGCCGGGGCCAGTCCGGCTCCCCGTCCGTCCGCGCCTCCTGGAGACACCGCGCGCAGGCGGTGCCGCCGGGCAGCACGAGCGGACCGACCGTCCCCGTCGCCTCCAGGACCCCCGCGTACAGATGGGGGGTGCCGGTGGCGACCCACCCCGCGGCCGGGAGGGGATCGGGGACGTACGCCCCGAGGCCGTCCCTCGGTGTCACCACGACGAGTGAGAGTCCGCTCCCTCCGCTCCGTTCACCCGGTCCGCCGCCGGACGCCGCCCCGCCCGGCCTGACCGCGGCGGCGCGGCCCCTCCGCCAGCCGCCGACCAGGCGCCGCGCCGCCGTCGCCCGCCGCTCGCCCACGGCCTCGGGCGGAAGCCCGCCCGGGGACGTCTCCCAGGGCTCGACCCGGCCCGAGTCCAGCACCTCGACCGTGCCCACGCCGGCCGCCGACAGCAGGGCCGCGACCATCGTCCCCACCCGTCCGGCGCCCCGGACCTGGACGCGCAGGGCCCGCCGGGCCGTCAGTGTCCGCGCCGCCCGGTCCGGTTCGGGGTGGACCACCGAGAGGGAGGCAAGATCGGCGCGGAGCGGATCGAGGGCGGTGTCCCGCGCCCCGGCCGCCGGACCCGTCCTCCCCGGCCGCCCGGCCGCCGCGTCGGCGAGCAACCCGGCCGACTCCAGCCGCCCGAGGAGGGCGTCGAGGTGTCCCTCCGGCAGGCCGCGTGCCCGCGCCTCGGCCCGCAGCAGGTCGACACCCCGGGTGCCGTCCAGAAGTCCCAGCACCGCTCCCGTCCCGGGGTCGACGGGGTCGAGCACCACCGCGTGAGCGGGGGTGACCCCGAACTGGAGGCGGCGCAGCCCCCGCCAGGCCCGCCTCAGCGCCGGTTTCACCATCGGATGCATTCGTCCCGCCCCCGTCCTCGTCCCGTACCGCGCATTCATGATCGAAAGCCTCGTGATCGACAGCGGCTCTTTCGCCGTCCCGGTGAGAATGCCCCGACGTCGTGACGGGCGTCGAAAGTTGTCCACAGGCGAGGGGAATAGTCATTCAAATGGTGTGCGGTGGGGTCGGATCGTTCCCGAAACCACTCCGGAGGCGGGACTTCCCCCGCCGGCAGCGGGTAACGTCGGGGCCGTGCCCGCCGACCCACAGCGCAGCGTGACCGACAAGCCGCACCGCGGTGCCGGGACGAGTGCGGTCGAGGTCCGCAGAAGCCCACGGCGAAGCAGAACCGTCTCGGCCTACCGCGAGGGCGACCGGACGGTGGTGCTCATCCCGGCCCGGATGTCCGAGGCGGAGGAGCGCCGCTGGGTCGGCGTCATGCTGGACAAGCTGGCCGCCCAGGAGAGCCGGAGCGTCCTCGGGGACCGTGAGCTGACCGAGCGGTCATCGCAGCTCTCGGAGCAGTACTTCGGCGGCCGGGCCCGGCCTTCCTCGGTCCGCTGGGTCACCAACCAGAACGCCCGCTGGGGCTCCTGCACCCCCTCCGAGGGCAGCATCCGCCTCTCCCACCGGCTCCAGGGCATGCCCGAGTACGTCGTCGACTACGTCCTCCTGCACGAGCTGGCCCATCTGCTCGTACCGGGCCACGGCCCGAGGTTCTGGCGGCTCCTGGAGGCTTACTCCCGCACCGAGCGGGCCCGCGGCTATCTGGAGGGCGTGGTGGCCGCCGAGCGGCTGCCGCACCTGCCCGCCGCTCGCGAGGAGTGACGCCCCGGGTACGCGCGGGAGTGGATTTCCCGATTCCGTACCGAAAGCGACCTGGCCTGTCTCAATGTCGCGTACAGCGGTTAGCCTGGCGCGAGCATTCGCCATTCGGGATGGGGGACGGTCGTTACGCATGGCCAGGGAATTCCAACGCGGCCACAAGGCCAAGATCAGTGATCTGACCGCAGGGACCGATCTGTACGTGGGTGTGCAGATCGCGGCGCCCGGACTCACCTTCGACATCAGTTGTTTCGGTCTCGACGCCGAGGAGCGGCTCTCCGACGACCGCTACTTCGTCTTCTTCAACCAGCCGAAGACGCCCGAGGAGTCCGTGCAGCTGCTGGGCGCCCAGTCCGGCGACACCGAGTCCTTCCGCGTCACCCTCGACCGCATCCCCGCGAACATCCACAAGCTGTCGTTCACCGCGACCATCGACGGCGCCGGCCAGATGTCCCAGGTCGGCCCCGGCCACCTGCGGATCGTGGCGGGCGGCGAGGAGGTCGCCCGGTACGCCTTCACCGGAGCGGAGTTCACCACCGAGCGCGCGGTGATGCTCGGCGACTTCTACCTCAAGGACGCCTGGCGCTTCGCCGCAGTCGGCCAGGGCTTCGACGGCGGACTGGACGCGCTCCTGCGCAACTTCGGCGGCGAGGTCGCCGAGGAGGAGCCCGCCGTCCCGCAGCAGCAGGCCCAGGCCCCCGGCTTCGCTCCGCCGCCGCAGTCGGCGGCCCCGCCGGCCTTCGGCGCGCCCCCGGCTCCGGCGCCCGCGCCCGCCTTCGGCGCCCCGCAGGCCCCGCACGCACCGGCGCCGCCCGCGCCCGTGCAGCCGGTCCACACCGCGCCCACGATGGTGGCGCCGCTGGCCCCCGGCCCGGTCCCGCCGCCCGCTCCGGCCCCCGCCCCCTACGGGCAGCAGCCGCCGCAGCAGTACGGCCAGGTCCCGGGTCAGCCCCCGGGCCAGTTCCCCGGGCAGGCTCCCGGCCCGTACCCCCCGCAGGGCCAGCCCCCGTACGGGCAGCCGCCGCAGCAGTACGGCCAGCAGCCTCCGGGGTACGGGCAGCAGCCCGGCGTCCCGCAGGGTGTCCCGGCGGGAGGCGCGGGGCTCGCCGCCGCGCTCGCCCCGTACAAGGAGACCGCCACCGGCGCCCGCTGGACCCCGCAGAACCAGCAGCTCATGCGGGTCGACCTCGCCATGGGCGGCGTTCCCGTCCTCGCCCGGCAGGGCTCCATGGTCATGTACCAGGGCAAGGTCGACTTCGGGTACAAGGGCGCGGGCTTCGCCGGCCGGATCGTCGGCAACGCCACCGGGCAGGAGATGCAGCTGATGCGCTGCACCGGCCGCGGACAGGTCTTCCTCGCGGAGGAGGGTGCCCATCTGCACCCGATCGAACTCCAGGGCGACGGGATCTGCGTCTCCGCCGAGAACGTCCTCGCGTTCGACGAGACCCTCCAGTACGAGGTGCGCCGCATCGAGGGCCACGGCATCCCCGGCGGCGCCCTGTTCACGATGCAGTTCCAGGGCACCGGCACCGTCGTCGTCAAGACCCGCGGCGTCCCCGTGGTGCTGCCCGTCACGCCGACCACCTTCGCCGACTGCAACGCCGTCGTCGCCTGGTCGTCCGCTTCCCAGGTCATCCTCTCCAGCCAGGTGCGGCTCCGCCGCAACGCCTACCCCGGCCACAGCGGAGAGACCGTGAACCTCCAGTTCCGGGCCGCCCCCGGCAACTTCATCGTCGTCCAGCCCTACGAGGTCTGAGGGAGCCCGAAGTCATGAACCAGCAACTCGCGGGCTACGCCCCGACCCCCGTCGCGGCCCGGATGGAGAACCACGGCCACACCATGCTCAAGGTGGCCATGGCATCCGGCCAGGACCTCTACGCCCGGACCGGCTCGATGGTCGCCTACGAAGGCTTCATCACCTACGAGCCCAACCCGCCGGCCGTCCGCCAGGTGGCCCAGCAGTGGGCCACCGGCGAGGGCGCGCCGATCATGAAGTGCACCGGCGACGGACTGCTCTACCTCGCCGACTACGGCGCCGACGTCGTCGTGATCAACCTCCAGAACGACTCCCTCTCGGTCAACGGCACCAACCTCCTCGCCTTCGACGCCCACCTCCAGTGGGGCGTCGAGCGGGTCAAGGGCCTCGCCAAGTTCGCCGGCCAGGGCCTGTTCAACGTGGAGATCTCCGGTACCGGCTGGGTCGCGCTGACCTCGCGCGGCACGCCGATCGTCGTCGACTGCGGACGCGGCGAGGACGAGACGTACGTCGACCCCGACGCCCTCGTCGCCTGGTCGCCGACGCTCAAGGTCAAGGGCAAGCGCAGCTTCAAGGCCTCCTCGCTCATCGGGCGGGGCAGCGGCGAGGCGTACCAGATGGCCTTCTCCGGCCAGGGCATCGTCGTCGTCCAGCCGAGCGAGGACAGCACCGACCGCCTGCGGGCCCGGGGCTGAGGGAGAGCGAGAACACATCATGCAGAGCCCGCTTTTCAACCACGCCGAGCAGCAGAGCCACGAGCGGTACGTCGTCCAGAACCCGCAGCTCCTGAGGGTCACCCTCTCCGGGCAGGACGACATCCTTGCCCGCAAGGGCGCCATGGTCGCCTACCAGGGACTCGTCGACTTCGACGGCGAGTACCAGACCCCGAGCCAGCGACGGGCCCAGGCCCGCACCGGTGAGGGCCTGGACCTGATGCGCTGCTCCGGCCAGGGCACGGTCTACTTCGCCAACCTCGCCCAGTACGTCCACATCGTGGAGGTCGAGCAGGAGGGCCTGACCGTCGACAGCGGCTACGTCCTGGCGCTCGACTCGACCCTCCACACCGAGGTCATCGCCGTCGACAGCCAGTACGGCGTCTCCGGCTCCGGCAAGTACCAGCTCAACATCTCCGGCCGCGGCAAGGTCGCCCTGATGACCTCCGGGCAGCCGCTGATGATGCACGTCACGCCCGACAAGTACGTCAACGTCGACGCGGACGCCATCGTCGCCTGGTCCACCGGGCTGCGCGTCCAGATGCAGGCCCAGACGAGCAACTCCAGCGTCCGCCGCCGTCGCGGCAACACCGGCGAGGGCTGGGAGCTGAGCTTCCTCGGCCAGGGCTTCGCGCTCGTCCAGCCCAGCGAGGTCATGCCCCCGCAGCACGCGGCCATCGGCCAGGGCGTCGCCGCCCAGTTCGGCGCGGGACAGCACGGCGCGCACGGCCAGAACCAGAACAACGCCTGGAACTGAGCGCGCGTGAGGGGGCGGCCACGGCGACCGCCCCCTCAGCCATCTCCGCCGACAGCAGCCCGCGGCTAGGGCCTGTCGTCACACTCCCGCCTGCCCCACGACGCCGGGCACGCGCTCTCGCCGCACCCGGGGAAAAGCCCGAGTGCGTCCCGTACGAGGGCTTCCGCCCGGCACGCCGAGAGCACGCACCGGACGCCGCGGGGCCGCCCTGCGGGCGACGACGGGAGTGGGACGACAGGCCCTAGGACCAATGCCGGTGACTTTGGGTGTTGCCCGGTCCGGTGATCGTGACGATGGGCGGGTCGGGCGGCGGCCAGTCGCGGTGTTCGGCTCGTTTCAGGGGCCAGACCGGCATTGGCCCTAGGACAGCCGGGCCAGTGTGCCCTCCACCAGCCGGACCACCGAGGTGTCCGCCACCCCCGCCACCTCGTCGTACGCGAACCAGCGCAGGTCCAGCGACTCGTCACTGATCTGCTCCACCGCGTCCGCCGGGGCGAGCGCCGCGTACTGCACGTCCAGGTGCCAGTGGCAGGGCGCCGGGATCGGATGCCGGTCCAGCCGCACCGGACCGCCCGGCAGCAGGGTCAGACCCGCGATCCCGGACTCCTCCGTCGCCTCGCGCAGCGCCGCCGCCTCGACCGTCGGATCGCCCTCCTCGCAGTGACCGCCCATCTGCAGCCACATGCCCAGCTTCTTGTGCAGGGTCAGCAGCACCCGCCCGCGCGCCGGATCGACCACCAGCGCACTGGCCGTCAGATGCCCGGCCGTGCACGGCTTGTACATGCCGCCCGGGTGGGCGGCGAGATGCTCCAGATAGACATCGCGCAGCTCAGGCTGGCCCTCGTAACCCTTCAGGACGAGGACCGCGTCGTCGAACAGACTCACTCCTTGCCGTCCCCGTCCTCGGGGGCGTCGCCCTTCGCCGCCTCGCCGAGCATCTTGTCCAGCTCGGAGAAGTCCAGGTGCTCCCGGTGCACGAAGCCGTCCGGGTCGTCCAGGTCGGTCGCCGTCGGCAGCATGTCCGGGTGCTCCCACAGCCCGTCCCGGCCGTCGACCCCGCGCGCGTCGGTCAGCGAGGCCCACAGGCGCGCCGCGTCCCGCAGTCGCCTCGGACGCAGCTCCAGACCGATCAGCGTCGCGAAGGTCTGCTCGGCGGGACCGCCCGAGGCCCGGCGCCTGCGCAGCGTCTCGCGCAGCGCGTCCGCCGAGGTCAGCCGCGACTTGGCGGCCTCGTGGACCACCGCGTCCACCCAGCCCTCGACGAGCGCGAGCGCCGTCTCCAGACGGGCCAGCGCCGCCTTCTGCGCCGGGGTGTCCTCCGGCTGGAACATGCCCTGCTGGAGGGCCTCCTGAAGCTGCTCGGGGTGCGTCGGGTCGAGCTGGCCCACCGCCTCCTCCAGCTTCGAGGTGTCGACCTTGATCCCCCGCGCGTACCCCTCGACCGCGCCGAACAGGTGTGCCCGCAGCCACGGCACGTGCGCGAAGAGCCGCTGGTGCGCGGCCTCGCGCAGCGCCAGGTACAGCCGCACCTCGTCGGAGGGCACGCCCAGGTCCTTGCCGAAGACCTCGATGTTCAGCGGAAGCAGCGCGGCACGCCCGGCCGGGCCGAGTGGCAGACCGACATCGGTCGAGCCGACGACCTCACCGGCGAGCGCGCCGACGGCCTGCCCGATCTGCTGGCCGAACATGGCGCCGCCCATGGAGCGCATCATGCCGATCAGCGGGCCCGCCATGGCCTGCATCTCCTCCGGCAGGACATCGCCCATCGCCGCGCCGACCCGCTCCGCGACCGGGTCCACGAGCTGCTGCCAGGCCGGCAGGGTCGCCTCGACCCACTCGGCGCGGCTCCACGCCACCGCCGTGTTCGACCCGGAGGGCAGCGAGGTGACCTCGTCCAGCCACAGGTCGGCGAGGCGCACGGCCTCCTCGACCGCCGACTTCTCGGCCGGGCCCACGCTGGCGTCCTTGGTGCCGTCGGCGGTGCCCTGGGCCACCACCTGGCGGGCGATCTGCTTGGCCATGTCCCAGTTGACGGGACCGCCCTCGTAGCTCAGCATCTGCCCGAGCTGCTGGAAGGCCGCACCCAGGTCGTTGGGGTTCAGCGAGCCGAACATCGCGGCGAACGGGTTGTCCGCGCCGCCCGGACCGCCCATGCCCGGCAGCCCGCCGAAACCGAACGGGTTCGCCCCGAACGGGTTGCCGCCCTGGCCACCGGACCCCTGGCCACCTCCGGCGGGGTCCTTCTTCTTGCCCTCGTCGCCGTTCTCCGGCTCCTCCGGCGGAAGGCCGAATCCGAATGGGGTGTCACTCACAGGTTTCCTCGGCTCGTAGGGCCGCCGGCCTCCTGCCGACGGCGACTGCCCGACCAGGCCTGTCAGACAGACCCGCACACCACCAGCGTAGACATCCGGGCCGGAAATGGGCTCGGTGCTCCGCCGGGGCGTGCCCTGCGGCAGGATGGACGCCACCTGGTCCGTACGCGTCATCCGCGTACGTACTGAAGACAACCGCTGGAGACGCCCGGTGAGTTCCCCAGATCCTCAGGTTCGCGGAGCGCGAAACCACTCAACCCGGTCCGCCGCGCGCGGCCCCGTCGTCGCGGTCACCGGCGCCGCGTCCGGGGTCGGTGACCTGCTGACCAGGCGCCTGGCCGCCTCCGACGAGATCAAGAAGGTCGTCGCCATCGACGAGCGCCGGGGCGAGGTCCCCGAGGCGCAATGGCACGTCCTCGACGTGCGCGACCCGGCCATCGCCGAGAAGCTGCGCGGCGCCGACGTCGTCGTGCACCTCGCGGTCGATCTCGACCTGGAGACCGACCCCGCCGCCCGAACGGCCTACAACGTGCGCGGCACCCAGACCGTACTGACCGCCGCCGCGGCCGCCGGTGTCCACCGGGTGGTGCTGTGCACCTCCGCGATGGTCTACGGCGCCCTGCCCGAGAACGACATCCCGCTCTCCGAGGACGCCGAGCTGCGGGCGACCGCCGAGGCCACCGGCGTCGGCGACATGCTGGAGATCGAGCGCCTCGGCCGCCGGGCGCCCCGCGCGCACCCCGGCCTCAACGTCACCGTCGTCCGCCCGGCCGTCCTCGTCGGCGGTACGGACACGGCGCTGACCCGCTACTTCGAGTCGCCCCGGCTGCTCGTCGTCGCGGGCTCCCGGCCCACCTGGCAGTTCTGCCACGTCGAGGACCTGGTGAGCGCCCTGGAGTACGCGGCCCTGGAGAAGGTCGACGGCGAGTTCGCGGTCGGCTGCGAGGGCTGGCTCGAGCAGGAGGAGGTCGAGGAGCTCTCCGGCATCCGCCGCATGGAGCTGCCCTCCGCCGTCGCCCTCGGCGCCGCCGCCCGGCTCCACCGGATCGGGCTCACCCCGTCCCCGGCGGGTGACCTCGCCTACACGATGCACCCGTGGGTGGTGAGCGTCGGACGGCTGCACGACGCCGGCTGGCGGCCGAAGTGGACGAACGAGGAGGTCCTCGCCGCGCTCCTGGAGGAGGCCGAGGGCCGCCACACGGTCGCCGGCCGCCGCCTGGGCCGCAAGGACGCCACGGCGGCCGGTGCGGCCGGCGCGACGGTGGCGCTGCTCGGCACGGCGGCGCTGGTCCGCCAGATGCGAAAGCGGCGCGGGATCTGACCGGCCCGGCCGGCGGCCTGTAGGACCCTCCTAGGGCGGGGTCCGACCGCCGGTCGAAACCGCTATTCCGGCTTCACGCGCGCGTACGGCACGATGGGTCCATGGCACACACGCACGACCACCCCGGCGAGCAGGCCGCCGCCGACCCGATCAAGCTCCTCGCGATCCGGGAGACGCCGCTCTCCCTCGACGAGGTCTTCCGGGCGGTCGGCGACGACGCCTCCGGCGGCACGACGCTCTTCGTCGGCACCGTGCGCAACCACGACGGCGGCGCGGACGTCGACGGGCTCGGCTACTCCAGCCACCCGACCGCCGAAGCGGAGCTGCGCCGGGTCGCGGAGAAGGTCGTCGCGAACTACCCCGTGCGCGCGCTCGCCGCCGTCCACCGGGTGGGTGATCTGGTCGTCGGGGACGTCGCGGTGATCGTCGCCGTGTCCTGCCCGCACCGCGGCGAGGCCTTCGAGGCCAGCCGCAAGCTCATCGACGACCTCAAGCACGAGGTCCCCATCTGGAAGCACCAGACCTTCTCGGACGGCACCGAGGAGTGGGTGGGGGCTTGCTGAGCTTCCTGTGCGGGGCCGCAAGTCGACGCGCCGACGGCGGGTAGCCGAACGCCCGATTTGCGTAACCGGCCCCCAAGCGCCAGCGTTGACATCACAGATGAAACAGTCTGCTGATCAACTCACTGGGGATGGGAGGTCGGGATGGCAGCGCTCGCCTGGTTGCTGATTCCGCTTTTCGCAGTCGTCGGCGCGGCGATATGGGGAAGCTGGGCTTCGAGGAACAAGACCATAGGTGACGTGGCCGAACTCGCCGGCTACGCCCGCTTCCGGGACGCGATGGAACGCGCCCACACCACGACACCGGATTCCGCTCGGCCGGAGCGCGAACCGGCCACGACGGCCGCCCCGGTCACCACCTCGCCGTAGGGCCGACGCGGGCCGCCTCGTACGGACCGCCCCAGGGGTGCACCCACAGGCGAGTCCCGTACTGTCGTTCCATGCCACGCCGCACCGCGACGATGCTCGCCTCCACCCTGGTCCTGATCTGTCTGCTCATCGCGGGCGTTCTGATCCCGGTGCCGTACGCGGAGATGAGCCCGGGCCCCACGGTCAACACCCTCGGTGAGGCCAGGGGAGAGCCCGTCCTGCACATCTCGGGACACAAGACCTACCCGACCGACGGCCACCTCAACATGACGACGGTACGCGTCACCGGCGCGGACTACCGGATGAACGCCGTCGAGGCCGTCTACGGCTGGCTCGCCCACGACAACGTGGTGGTGCCGCACGACACCCTCTACCCGGACGGGAAGACCGAGGAGCAGTCGAGCCAGGAGAACGCCGAGGAGTTCAGCCAGTCCCAGGAGAGCGCCAAGGTGGCGGCCCTGGACGAGCTGGGGATCCCGGTGGTCTCCCGAGTCGTGGTCGGCGCCGTGGTCAAGGGTTCGCCCGCCGAGGGCAAGCTGCACGCGGGCGATGTGATCAAGGCCGTCGACGGTGTGCCGATCACCGCGCAGGCGGACGTCGCCAAGCAGGTCGTCAAGCGGAAGCCGGGCCAGGACGTCGAGTTCACGATCGTCCCCGCCAAGGAGGCCGCCGCCGCCGAGAAGGCGCGCAAGGAGCCGACCGCCACCCGGAAGGTGGTCATCACGACCACGACCTCGGAGGAGGGCGACCGGGCCGTCGTCGGCATCCAGGCCGGGACCGACCACGTCTTCCCGTTCACGATCGACATCAACCTGGCCGACGTCGGCGGACCCAGCGCCGGTCTGATGTTCGCGCTCGGCATCGTCGACAAGCTCACCCCGGAGAGCCTCACCGGCGGCCGGTTCATCGCCGGCACCGGCACCATCGACGACGCGGGCGAGGTCGGCCCGATCGGCGGCATCGAGATGAAGCTGGTGGGCGCGCGCGACGCCGGCGCCGAGTACTTCCTCACCCCGGCCGACAACTGCGAGGCCGCCGCCGCCGACACGCCCGACGGCCTCACCCTGGTGAAGGTGAACACCATCGACGACGCCACGAAGTCCCTGGAGAAGCTCCGCAAGGGCGACACGAAGTCCCTGCCGAGCTGCTCGAGGAGCTGAGCACGGAATCGCCGAAGGGGCGCCCGCCGGACCGGCCGGGCGCCCCTTCGGCGATTCGCAGGGACTCAGGACTCGAACGTCGCCGCCAGTGCCTCGGCGAGGCCCGGTACCAGGTCGGGGCCGGTCAGCACCTCCGTCGCGGTGTCCTTCTCACGCAGCCGGATCGCCGCCTCACGGGCGCCGCCGCGCAGCACCGCCACGGTCATCCGCACCTCCTGCCGGTCGGGGTGCGAGGCCACCCACTTGGCGAGCTGCTTCTCGTTCAGCCCCTGCGGGACCTGGGCCTCCGCCGACGGGGGCAGCATGAGCCGCTCCACCGTCATGGCGCAGCCGGCCACGCCCTTGGGCCAGGCGATCGTGCCGAGGAACTCGTCGAGGGGCTTCCCGCGCGGCAGCTTGTCCTGCTCGATCGGGGTGTAGGCGGTGGCATCGTCACCCAGGCCCAGCTGGGAGGCGAGCGCGGGTTCCTTGGCGCGCAGCCGTGCGGTGTCGACGAGGGCGAAGAGACGGGCCGGCTGGTCCCAGCCGAGGCCCGCCGCGTACTCGTCGATCTCGAGCACCGCGCGGGTGAGGGGGCTCGCGGCCATGGCCGGGCCGGAGGGGGAAACGTTGGACATGACCAACATCCTGCCTCCTCTGACCCGGAACACGGGAACTAGGTAAAGCCTCAGTAAGTTGCACCAGTGGGCTCTACGATCGCGGGGCCTGCTTTCAGACGCATCAACATCGAGGGGCGCACGTTGGCTTTCCAGATGCCGGACCGGGGCGGTAGCCCGTCCGGGCCGAGGATGAGAGTCGGCCGGCCGTCCCGGCGGGCCCGTACCCTGCTCATGACTCTCGGGGTGCTGGCCGTCCTGGCCATGGCGTTCGTGATGTTCGCCGGGTTCTGGACGGACTGGCTCTGGTACCGCTCGGTCGAGTACTCGTCCGTGTTCACCACCACGCTGTGGACCAAGATCGGTCTCTTCGCGGTCTTCGGCCTGCTGATGGGCCTCGCCGTCGGCTTCAACATCTGGCTGGCGTACCGGCTCCGGCCGCCGCTCAGCGCGATGTCGCTGGAGCAGCAGAGCCTCGACCGGTACCGGATGGGCCTGGCCCCGTTCAAGAAGTGGGTGCTGCTCGCCGTCACCGCGCTGGTGGCGCTGATCGCCGGCGCCTCCGCCTCGGGCCAGTGGCGCACCTGGCTCATGTGGGTCAACGGCGTGAAGTTCGGGCAGAAGGACCCGCAGTTCGGGCTCGACGTGTCGTTCTACGCCTTCGACCTGCCCTGGTACCGCTTCCTGCTCGCCTTCGGCTTCGCCGCCGCCGTGCTCTCGCTGATCGCCGCGGCGCTCACGCACTACCTGTACGGCGGGCTGCGGATCACCAGCCCCGGTGCCCGGGCCACCGCCGCCGCCACCGGTCACCTCTCGGTGCTGCTCGGCCTCTTCGTCGCGCTCAAGGCGGTCGCGTACTGGCTCGACCGGTACGGCCTGGCCGTGAAGTCCAGCGACTTCAAGGCCACCGGCAACTGGACGGGCCTGCGGTACGTCGACGCCAACGCGTACCTGCCGGCGAAGACCATCCTGTTCTGCATCGCCGTCATCTGCGCGCTGCTGTTCTTCGCGACGCTCTGGCGCCGCACCTGGCAGCTGCCGGTGATCGGCTTCGGTCTGATGGTGCTCTCCGCGATCCTGATCGGCGGTCTGTACCCGGCGATCGTGCAGAAGTTCCAGGTCCAGCCGAACGAGCAGGCCAAGGAAGCGCCGTACATCCAGAAGAACATCGACGCGACCCGCAAGGCGTACGCGATCGACGGGACGAAGCCCGAGAACTACTCGGGCAAGTCGACGGTGAAGGCCAAGGACCAGCTGCGCACGGACGCCGACACGGCGGCCAGCTACCGGCTCCTCGACCCGAACATCGTGTCGCCGACGTTCCAGCAGCTGGAGCAGAAGCGGAAGTACTACCAGTTCCCGACGACCCTGGATGTGGACCGCTACCAGGGCAAGGACACCGTCGTCGGTCTCCGTGAGCTCAACATCAAGGGCATCCCGAAGCGGAACTGGATCAACGACCACTTCACGTACACCCACGGCTTCGGCGCGATCCTGGCCTCGGGCACCCAGACCGACGCCAACGGCTCCCCGGTCTTCACCGAGTCCGGACTGCCGACGACCGGTCAGCTCGGCACCTACCAGCAGCGGATCTACTACGGCGAGAAGACCGACCAGTACTCGATCGTGGGCGGCCCGCAGAAGGAGCTGGACTACGAGGAGAACGGCGAGAAGACCACCAGCTACAAGGAGAAGAGCGGCGTCAGCCTCTCCAGCACCTTCAACCGCGCCGCGTACGCGGTGGCCTTCAGCGAGCCGCAGATCCTCTACTCGGGGGCCATCGGCGAGGGCTCGCGGATCCTCTACAACCGCACGCCCAAGGAGCGCGTCGAGGCCGTCGCACCGTGGCTGACCATCGACGGCGACGCCTACCCGGCGGTCGTCGACGGGCGGATCCAGTGGATCATCGACGCCTACACGACGACCAACGGCTATCCGTACGCCTCGCGCACCACGCTCGGCGACACCACGGCCGACTCGTTGACCGTCGGCAACCAGCAGCGCGCGGTCGTCGCCCAGCAGAACCAGGTCAACTACATCCGCAACTCGGTGAAGGCCACCGTCGACGCGTACGACGGCACGGTGACCCTCTACCAGTGGGACACCGAGGACCCGGTCCTCAAGACCTGGATGAAGGCCTTCCCCGACACGGTCAAGGCGAAGTCCGACATCGACGCCGACCTGATGCAGCACCTGCGCTACCCGCAGGACATGTTCAAGGTCCAGCGCGAGCTGCTGACCCGCTACCACGTCACCGACCCGGCGCAGTTCTACAGCGGCTCGGACGCCTGGCAGGTGCCGGACGACCCGACCAACAAGGACGGCAACGCGGTCCCGCCGTACTACCTGAGCATGAAGATGCCCGGGGACACGGCGCAGCGCTTCTCGCTGACGACGACGTTCACGCCGAACGGGCGGCCCAACCTGGGCGGCTTCATGGCGGTCGACGCCGACGCCACCAGCAAGGAGTACGGCCGACTGAGACTGCTGCGGGTCACCGAGGACGTGCCAGGCCCGGCCCAGGTGCAGAGCAAGCTGAACGGTCTGCCATCGGTCGCCACCTTCGTCCGGGACATGAAGGGCGCCGACTCCGACATCCAGTACGGCAACCTGCTGACCGTCCCGCTCGACGGCGGGTTCCTGTACGTCGAACCGGTCTACGCCCAGGGCAGGAACGCGCTCTACCCGCTCCTGAAGAAGGTCGCCGTGTCGTACGTGGACGCGGATCAGCCGGACGGTGACACGACCAAGGACACCACCGTGTTCGAGGACAACCTCACCAAGGCGCTCAACGCCGTCTTCGGGGTGGAGTCGCCCACCACGCCGCCCACCACGCCCACGACCCCGCCGGGCACCACCAATCCGCCGCCGGCGTCCAACGACGCCGTGCTCAAGCAGGCCATCGCCGACGCCCAGAAGGCGTACGACGACGGTGAGGCGGCGCTCGCGAAGCAGGACTGGGCCGCGTACGGCAAGGCCCAGGAGGAGCTCCAGGCCGCGCTCCAGCGGGCCGCGAACGCCGGGGCCAAGCTCAAGACAACCGGAGCGAGCGCGCCTCCGGCGGCGCCGAAGAGCGACGCCTCCGGCGCCCCCTCCACGGGATCAGGCGGCTGACCTGAGGTTTTCCACCCCGCGTCCGTGGTACTGTTGGTTTACCGACGCGGGGTGGAGCAGCTCGGTAGCTCGCTGGGCTCATAACCCAGAGGTCGCAGGTTCAAATCCTGTCCCCGCTACTCAGAGGACGAGGGCCCGGATCCATAAGGATCCGGGCCCTCGTCGTGTGTCGGCGTGCGCGGGGGGCCCGAAGCGCGGTAGGGAAGGGGCGAGTTGGCGTGAGTCGTGTTTGACTTGTCTCTCTGTGGGCATGTCGACAAAACGCTGAGTGACCTCACTGGCTGCGGTATACCAGGTGTGCTCGGGTTGCGGGTGGTGCGACGATGGTATTTATGGGGGACAGGGCAACTCTGTTGGAGACAGGGCGGTTTGTGCAGCGGCACGCCAGAAAAGCCGCAGACGAGATCATCGAGGCAGTAGGGGCCGTCGATGCGGCCGTCGACACCACCGCCGAGACCGATGCCGACACCGAGAACGAGACCGAGACCGAGGCCCGCCACCGGCGTGCCGCCGAGCGCGGCGACCTCGCCTCGATGAGCGCCCTCGGCGCGCTGCTGCTGCGCCGCGGTGACCTCGACGGTGCCGAGCCCTATCTGCGCGGCGCCACCGCCGAGGGCGACCGGGCCGCCGCGAACAACCTCGGCGTCCTGCTGCACCAGCGCGGCTACGCCGAGGAGGCCGCCGGCTGGTGGCGGGTCGCCGCCGTCGCCGGCTCCGCGCCCGCCGCCCACGCCCTCGGCCGCCACCACCGCGAGCGCGGCGACGAGCCCGCCGCCGAGTACTGGCTGCGCCAGGCCGCCGAGCAGGGCCACGCCCTCGGCGCGTACGCCCTGGCCGAGCTGCTCGAGCACCGCAGCGACGTCGGCGCCGAGCGCTGGCTGCGCGCCGCCGCCGAACAGGGTCACCGCGAGGCCGCCTTCCGGCTCGCCCTCGCCCTGGAGCGCCGCGCCACCGAGAGCACCCGCGGCCCGCACGAGACCGGCACCCGGCTCAGGACGCCCGGCACCGGCGCGATCGTGCCCGGCGGCGCCACGGGCACCGGGACCGCCGCTGCCGGGCGCGCCCCCGGCGAGCCCGGGGGAGCGCCCACCGAGGCCGAGCAGTGGTTCCGGCAGGCCGCCGCGCGCGGTCACCGGCGGGCCGCGCTCCACCTGGGCGCGATCCTGGAGCACCGGGGCGAACTCAAGGAGGCCGGCCGCTGGTACCTCAGCTCCGCCAAGGAGGGCGAGGCCAAGGCCGCCTGCGCACTGGGCTTCCTGCTCCGCGACGCGGGCGACGAGGAGAGCGCCGCCGTGTGGTGGCTGCGCGCCGCCCAGGACGGCGACGGCAACGCCGCCAACGCGCTGGGCGCGCTGCACGCCGCCCGGGGGGAGCAGCAGACCGCCGAGCGCTGGTACCGCGCCGCCATGGACGCGGGCGACGTCAACGGCGCCTACAACCTCGGGCTGCTCTGCGCCGCCCAGGACCGCATTCCGCAGGCCGAGCAGTGGTACCGCCGCGCCGCCTACGCGGGTCACCGCGAGGCCGCCAACGCGCTCGCCGTGCTGCTCCTCCAGGCCGGCGACGCCAACGGCGCCGAGCCCTGGTTCTCCAAGGCCGCCGAGGCCGGCAGCGTGGACGCCGCCTTCAACCTCGGCATCCTCCACGCGGGCCGCGACGACGACCGTACGGCCCTCGTCTGGTACGAGCGGGCCGCCGCCGCCGGGCACACCGAAGCGGCGCTCCAGGTGGGCATCGCGGCCCTCAGGGACGGCGACGAGCGGACCGCCGAGCGGCACCTGCGCTGCGCGGCCGGCGGCGGCAGCGCCGAGGCCGCCTTCCGGCTGGCCTCGGTGCTCGACGCGCGTCGGCCCGAGCCCGGCCCCGCCGTGCTCGGCGCGCCCCGCGAGGAGAAGTCCGAGTGCGAGGAGTGGTACGAGCGGGCCGCCCAGCAGGGCCACCGGCGCGCCCAGGTGCGGGTCGGGATGCTTGCCGCCGGCCGCGGCGACCTGGCCGAGGCCGACCGCTGGTACCGCGAGGCCGCGGAGGCGGGCAGCCGCAACGGCGCCTTCAACCTCGGGCTGCTGCTCGCCCGTGAGGGCAGCGAGCGCGAGGCCGCCCTCTGGTGGACCCGGGCGGCCAGGGCCGGGCACGGCCGCGCCGCGCTCCGGCTCGCGCTGCTCGCGGCCCGGCGCGGGGAGCTGACCGAGGGGCGCCACTGGTGCGCCCGCGCGGTGGAGCTCGGCCCGGCGGAGGTCGCCGAGCGGGCGGCCCGGCTGAGCGAGGCACTGCACCAGGAACTGACCGCGTAGTCCCCCGGGGACCGTGCGGAGGCCGTGCGCCAACGGATTTGCGCTGGTCGGGGGGCGTCCCGTAGAGTCAGGTTTACCGACGCGGGGTGGAGCAGCTCGGTAGCTCGCTGGGCTCATAACCCAGAGGTCGCAGGTTCAAATCCTGTCCCCGCTACTCAGTAGCAGCGAAGGCCCGGATCCATTCACTGGATCCGGGCCTTCGTCGTCCGCGCGTCGACACGCGGACGACACGGAGAAGGCCCCCGCCGGAGCGGGGGCCTTCTTGGGCTTCTCGGTCAGGCGGTGGTCGCGCAGTTCGGGCAGAGGCCCCGGTACGTGACCTCGACGTTCGAGATCGTGAAACCGAAGCGCTCGGTGTCCGGCAGGTCCGCCAGCGGGTCGCCGCCCGGGTGGACGTCGCGGATCGCGCCGCAGCGGCCGCAGACCAGGTGCTGGTGGGGCCGGTGGGCGTTCGGGTCGTACCGCTTGGCGCGTCCGTCGGTCGCGACCTCGATGACCTCGCCGAGGGTGACCATCTCGCCCAGCGTGTTGTAGACGGTCGCGCGCGAGATCTCGGGAAGGCGCGTCACCGCGCGCGCGTGGACCTCGTCGGCGGTCAGGTGCACATGATCCCCGTCGAGCACCTCGGCCACGACGCGTCGCTGCGCGGTCATCCGCCAGCCGCGTCCGCGCAGTCGTTCCAACAGGTCGCTCATGAGGGTCAGGGTAGCAGCCGAGGCGCCGAGTCCCGAACTGGTGTGACTTTGGAAGTTCACTTGACTTAGACAATGTCTATCGTAGGATCGAGTGCGGAACGGCAGGGACAGGACGCAGGAGGCGCACGTGACGCAGGGACCGCTCACCACGGAGGCCGGCGCGCCGGTCGCGGACAACCAGAACAGCGAGACGGCGGGCGTCGGCGGTCCGGTGCTCGTACAGGACCAGCTCCTCCTGGAGAAGCTCGCCCACTTCAACC
Organism: Streptomyces sp. NPDC001728; assembly: GCF_040297565.1. Lineage (NCBI taxonomy): Bacteria > Bacillati > Actinomycetota > Actinomycetes > Kitasatosporales > Streptomycetaceae > Streptomyces > Streptomyces sp. NPDC001728. Next base: position 142,743 of record NZ_JBEOZK010000002.1, on the reverse strand, counting down.
GGGAGCGCATCCCGGAGCGCGTGGTCCACGCGCGCGGTGCGGGCGCCTACGGCACCTTCACGCTCACCCGTGACGTCTCCCGGTGGACGCGCGCCGCGTTCCTCTCCGAGGTCGGCAAGGAGACCGAGACCTTCCTGCGCTTCTCCACCGTCGCGGGCAACCTCGGCGCGGCCGACGCCGTGCGCGACCCGCGCGGCTGGGCGCTGAAGTTCTACACCGAAGAGGGCAACTACGACCTCGTCGGCAACAACACCCCGGTGTTCTTCATCAAGGACGCCATCAAGTTCCCCGACTTCATCCACACCCAGAAGCGCGACCCGTACTCGGGCTCACAGGAGGCCGACAACGTCTGGGACTTCTGGGGCCTCTCCCCGGAGTCGACCCACCAGGTGACCTGGCTCTTCGGTGACCGCGGCATCCCCGCCTCGTACCGCCACATGAACGGCTACGGCTCGCACACCTTCCAGTGGAACAACGAGGCCGGTGAGGTCTTCTGGGTCAAGTACCACTTCAAGACCGACCAGGGCATCAAGAACCTCACCCAGGCCGAGGCCAACCGGATCGCCGGCGAGGACCCCGACTCGCACCAGCGCGACCTGCGCGAGGCCATCGAGCGCGGTGACTTCCCGAGCTGGACCGTGCAGGTCCAGATCATGCCCGCGGCCGACGCGGCGGACTACCGCTTCAACCCCTTCGACCTCACCAAGGTGTGGCCGCACGAGGACTACCCGCCGATCGAGATCGGCCGACTGGAGCTCAACCGCAACCCGGAGAACATCTTCGCCGAGGTCGAGCAGTCGATCTTCAGCCCCGCGCACTTCGTGCCGGGCATCGGGCCCTCCCCGGACAAGATGCTCCAGGGCCGGCTCTTCGCCTACGGCGACGCCCACCGCTACCGCGTCGGCATCAACGCCGACCACCTGCCGGTGAACCGCCCGCACGCCACCGAGGCGCGCACCCACTCCCGTGACGGCCACCTCTACGACGGCCGCCACAAGGGCGCGAAGAACTACGAGCCGAACAGCTTCGGCGGCCCGTTCCAGACGGACCGCCCGCTGTGGCAGTCCGCCCCGGTCACCGGTGTCACCGGCGACCACGCCGCTCCCGCCCACGCGGAGGACGACGACTTCGTGCAGGCGGGCAACCTCTACCGGCTGATGACGGAGGACGAGAAGAGCCGTCTGGTCGAGAACCTGTCGGGCTTCATCGCCAAGGTCTCGCGCGAGGACATCGTCGAGCGGGCGATCGGCAACTTCCGCCGGGCGGACGGAGACTTCGGCAAGCGGCTGGAGGCCGTGGTCCAGGCCCTGCGCGGCTGAGGGCGCTTGCCGTGGATGAGGGCGGGCCGGACTTCCGTATGGAGTCCGGCCCGCCTTCGCGTGCCCGGGAGTCCGAGGGCACACGCGCCCGTGAGCCCCGGGGCCGGCTCAGCCCGCCACGCTGTGCACCGGGATCCAGCAGCGGATGATGTCGCGCACGGAGACGATGCCGACCGGCCCGTGGTCGTCGAGGACGACGAGATGGCGGAAGCCGCCGCGGGTCATCGCCTCGGCCGCCTCCGCCAGGGTCCAGGCGGGCGCGGCGAAGACGACGTCACGGGTGGTGTGGGAACCCGCGGTCTCCAGGTCGGGGTCCTGCTCCCTGGCGAGCGAGTTGAGGATGTCGCGTTCGGTGAGGATCCCGAGTCCGCCGGCGTCGGTGTCGAGGACGACGGCCGCGCCGACGCGGCGCGCCGCCATCAGCCGGGCGGCCTGTCGGAGGGTGTGGGCGGGGCCGATGGTGAGGACCACCGTGCTCATGGCGTCGCGGACGAGCATGGACGGAGCCACCTCCTTGGTGAATCGTTCCCGCGTTCCACGAGAAGCGATTCACAAGTTCACAAGTGGGGGGACTCTCAGAGTGGCACCGGGGGAGGGGTCCGACAAGGGGGCGCGCGAAGCGCCCCCGGGAGCGCGTCGGCGCGTTCGATGCGGGCGTCGGCGTGCTCCCGGGGGCGGCCCCTCGGCGCGCTCAGTCGCGCGCGTCCTCCTGGTTGAGATAGCTCAGCAGCTCGCCGTGGAGCAGGCCGTTCGAGGCCGCCGCGTTGCCGCTGTGCGGGCCGTGTCGGCCGTCGAGCCCGGTGTACGTGCCGCCGGCCTCCTGGACCACGATCGACACCGCCGCCATGTCCCACAGTGACAACTCCGGCTCCGCGCAGATGTCCACGGAACCCTCCGCGACCATCATGTACGGCCAGAAGTCGCCGTACGCGCGGGTCCGCCAGCACGCGCGCGTGAGGTCGAGGAAGCCCTCCAGGCGCCCCCGCTCCTCCCAGCCGCCCAGCGAGGAGTACGCGAAGGAGGCGTCCTCCAGGGTGGCGACCTTCGAGACACCGAGCCGGGTCGCCGAGGCCAGACTGCGGCCGGTGTACGCGCCGAGGCCCTTCGCCGCCCACCAGCGGCGACCGAGCGCCGGGGCCGACACCACACCGACCACCGGCTGGAAGCCGGTGTCCCCGGCCTCCATCAGCGCGATCAGGGTCGCCCAGACCGGCACCCCGCGCACATAGTTCTTCGTGCCGTCGATCGGGTCGATCACCCAGCGGCGCGGGCCCGAGCCCTCCACGCCGAACTCCTCGCCGAGGATCGCGTCACGCGGTCGCGCGCGATGCAGCTGCCCCCGGATCAGTTCCTCGGCCGCCTTGTCGGCCTCGCTCACCGGGGTCATGTCCGGCTTGGTCTCGACCTTGAGGTCGAGCGCCTGGAACCGGTCCATGGTGGCCGCGTCGGCGGCATCGGCGAGGACGTGGGCGAGACGCAGATCATCGTGGTAGTCGGCCATGGTCGGCACTCTATCGCCGTGCGATCCCCGCACGGATGAGCGTCCACCGCGACCCCTTGACAGTGGCCGGACCGCTGCCGAGGCTGGGCCCCTGAGCCGCGTACGGAAACGTCCGTTCCGGGAGGCGAACGTGCCGACTGCCCGTGAGGCCCTGCTCGACGCCGCGGTCGCCGCGCTCGCGCACCGGTCCTGGTCCGCCGTGCGGATGGCCGACCTGGCCGCCGCCGCCCGGGTCTCCCGGCAGACCCTCTACAACGAGTTCGGCAGCAAGGAGGGCCTCGCCCGCGCCCTCGTGCGCAGAGAGGCCGACGCCTACCTCCAGGGCGTCCGGCGACTTCTCGCTGCCCCCGCCCCGCCCGAGCGGAACCTCGTCGCCGTCGCCGAGTGGATCATCGCCCGCGCCGCCGTCCGCCCGATACTACGGGCCCTGCTCACCGGCGCCTGGAACGAGTGGCTGCCCCAGCCCCGGCCGGTGAGGCCCGGCGCCCGGCTCGCCCCCGTCCCCGCCCAGCGGCGCGCCGACGAGGGCCCGCCCGCGCCGGGCGAACTCGTGGCGGAGACCGCGGCCTGCGCGGGGGAGCGGTGGGCGGCCGGCTGCGAACTCGCCGTACGGATCGCCCTCAGCCATGTCGTCGCACCGGCCCTGCCGGTGACCGCTCAGTGCGCCGAGCCGGAGAGCTGGAGTCCGATGACCCCCGCGATCACCAGGCTGATGGACACGATCTTGAGCGTGGACACCACGTCGCCGAGGAAGACCATCCCGTAGATCGCCGTCCCGGCCGCCCCGATCCCGGTCCACACCGCGTACGCCGGCCCCACGTCCAGCTTCCGCAGCGCGAGCGTCAGGAGACCGAAGCTGCCCAGGGCGAAGGCCGCGAAGGCGACCGTCGGCCACAACCGGGTGAAACCGTGCGAGAGCTTCAGGCAGACCGCGAACCCCGTCTCCAGGATCCCCGCGACCACCACCAGCAGCCACGCCATCGTCAGTGCCTCCCACGCCCGTCGGTGACTGCTTCGTCGCACTTGGTGTGATTATGCACTTACCGGTCGTGGGAGCCCGTAAACACGGACGGTTCAGTCGCCCTCGCGTCGTTCCCTGGTCGCCAGGAGCCGGCGGAGCGAGACGAGCCGCGCCGGATCGGCGTGCCCCTCCGCCACCCACGCGTCGAGCGCGCAGTCCGGTTCGTCGTGGCTGCACGCGCGCGGGCAGTTCTCCGTACCCGGTACGAGGTCGGGGAAGGCGAGGATCACCCGGGACGGGTCCACGTGGTGCAGGCCGAAGGAGCGGACGCCGGGGGTGTCGATGACCCAGCCGCCCTCCTTGTCGTCGAGCGGCAGCGCCAGCGCGGAGGTGGTGGTGTGCCGGCCGCGGCCCGTGACCGCGTTGACGACACCCGTGGTCCGCCGTCGTTCCGGCGGGACCAGGGCGTTGACCAGGGTCGTCTTGCCGACACCGGAGTGCCCGACGAACGCGGTCGTCCGGCCCTTGAGGTGCTCGTGGACCCGCTCGGCCGCGACCCCGTCGACGAACTCGTCGCGGGTGGTCACGACATACGGCACGCCCAGCGCCCCGTACATGTCCAGGAGGCTGTCCGGCGACGCGAGGTCCGACTTGGTGAGGACGAGCAGCGGGGTGAGGCCGCCGTCGTACGCGGCGACCAGACAGCGGTCGATCAGCCGGGGGCGCGGCTCGGGGTCGGCGAGCGCGGTGACGATCGCCAGCTGGTCGGCGTTGGCGACGACGACCCGCTCGTACGGGTCGTCGTCGTCGGCCGTGCGGCGCAGCACCGAGCTGCGCTCACCGATGCGCACGATCCGGGCGAGGGTGTCCTTCTCGCCGGACAGGTCTCCGACGAGCGAGACCCGGTCGCCGACCACGGCGGCCTTGCGGCCCAGTTCGCGCGCCTTCATGGCCGTGATGGCCCGGTCGTCGACCAGGACGGTCAGCCGGCCGCGGTCGACGGTGAGGACCATGCCCTCGACGGCGTCCTCGTGCTTCGGGCGGATGGTCGTACGGGGACGGGTGCCCTTGCGGTTGGGCCGCTGGCGGATGTCGTCCTCGTCGGTGTGCTTGCCGTAACGCCGCATGGTTCAGGCCCCGAGCATTTCGGTCCACATCCCCGGGAAGTCCGGCAAGGTCTTGGCCGTCGTCGCCACGTCCTCGATCTCCACACCCTCGACGGCGAGGCCGATGATCGCGCCCGCCGTCGCCATGCGGTGGTCGTGGTACGTGTGGAAGACGCCGCCGTGCAGCGGGCGCGGGCGGATGTGGAGACCGTCCTCGGTCTCGGTCACATCGCCGCCCAGCTCGTTGATCTCCTTGGTGAGCGCCGCCAGCCGGTCCGTCTCGTGCAGCCGCAGATGGGCGACGCCGCGCAGGGTCGACGGGGAGTCCGCGAGGGCCGCGACCGCCGCGATGCCGGGGGTCAGCTCGCCGACCTCGCCGAGGTCCACGTCGATGCCGTGGATCCGGCCCGTACCGGTGAACGTGAGACCCGCCTCGGTCAGCTCGCAGGAGCCACCCATCTCGGTGAAGATGCGGCGCAGCTCGTCGCCCGGCTGGGTGGTCCGCTCCGGCCAGTCGGGGACGGTGACCCGGCCGCCGGTCACCAGCGCCGCCGCCAGGAACGGCTGGGCGTTCGACAGGTCGGGCTCGACGACCAGGTCCCGGCCGCGCAGCGCGGAGGGCGCGACCCGCCACACGTTCGGCTCGCCGCCGTGCTCGGGCTCGTCGATCCGGGCGCCGACCGCGCGCAGCATGTCGACGGTCATCCGGATGTGGGGGAGCGAGGGGAGCCGCGAACCGACGTGCCGTACCTCGACGCCCTGGTTGAAGCGGGGCGCGGAGAGCAGCAGGGCGCTGACGAACTGGGAGGACGAGGAGGCGTCGATCTCGACCTTTCCGCCGTCCAGACCGCCGGCGCCGTGCACGGTCATCGGCAGCGCGCCCCGGCCCTCGTCGTCGACACGGGCGCCGAGCGCGCGCAGCGCGTCGATCACGCCGTGCAGCGGGCGCTCGTGGGAGCGGGGGTCGCCGTCGAAGCGGACCGGGCCGTCGGCGAGGGCCGCGACGGGGGGCAGGAAGCGCATGACCGTGCCGGCGTTGCCGACGTCGACGGTCGCGGGGCCGCGCAGCGGCGAGGGGATGATCCGCCAGGCCTCGCCGGAGCCGCCCGCGCCGGAGGAGCTGGACGACACCGTCTCCTCGATCCGCACGCCGAGGGTGCGGAGCGCCTCGGCCATCAGGAGGGTGTCGCGGGAGCGCAGCGGGCGGCGCAGCCAGCCGGGCTCGGAGGCCAGCGCGGCGAGGACGAGGGCGCGGTTGGTGACCGACTTCGATCCGGGCACGGTGACGGTCGCGTCGACGGCGCCGCGCGCGTACGGGGCGGGCCAGAGGTCGGTGGGCGGGTCGGTGTGCGCGGGGGTCACTGCGGTCATGGACTCACTGTACGGGGGAGTCAGATGCCCAGGAGCCAGCGACCGCCGCCGATCAGGGCACTGATCGCGACCGCGTGGAAGAAGAACAGCCACACTCCGGCGGGCACGTGCGTGAGCCGCGCCAGCTGGTCGGCGTCCGAGTCGGGGGCGCCGCCGTGGCGCCGTTTCGCCTGGAGTTCGAAGGCCGGGCGGACGCCGCCGAGCAGCAGGAACCACACCACCGCGCAGGCGAACGCCGACTGGACCTCGGGACCGGTCAGCCAGGAGACGAGGAGGAACGCGGCGCCGGTGAGGAGGACGGTGGCGATGCCGTAGGCGTTGCGGACCATCACCAGCATGGCGAGCAGCAGGGCGGTCGCGATCCACAGCAGCAGGGTGACCCGGTGGGTGCCGATCAGGGCCGCGCCGCCGAGGCCGAGCAGCGGGGCGGCGGGGTACCCGGCGGCCAGCGTGAGCACGACGCCGAGCCCGGTGGGCCTGCCCCGGCTGACGGTCAGCCCGCTCGTGTCGGAGTGCAGCCGGATCGCTTCGAGGCGGCGGCCGGTGGCGAGGGCGACGAGCCCGTGGCCGCCCTCGTGGGCGATGGTGATCGCGTTCCGGGCGAGCAGCCAGAGGCGGCGGGGCACGGTGACGGCGAGGGCGGCGACGCCGGTGGCGATCACCAGCCACTCGGCGGGGGCGGCCTGCGGGCTGAGGAGGTCGATCGAGAGGTCCATCTTTCGGGCCGCTCCTCGGGAGGTCGGGGATCGTGGCAGTGTGGCACGTATGTGCGGAAGGTATGCGGCCAGTCGGCGGCCCGAGGATCTCGTCGACGTCTTCGGGATCGAGAAGTGGGAGCCGGAGGAGACTCTGGCCCCCGACTGGAACGTGGCCCCCACCAAAGAGGTCTGGGCCGTTCTGGAGCGTCCACTGAAAGACGCGGAGACCCTGCGTCCGGTTCGCCAGCTCCGCGCGCTGAGATGGGGCCTCGTGCCGTCCTGGGCGAAGTCGCCGGAGGGCGCCGCCCGGATGATCAACGCGCGGGCGGAGACCCTCGCCGAGAAGCCCTCCTTCAAGAAGGCGTTCGCCGCCCGCCGCTGCATCCTGCCCGCCGACGGCTATTACGAGTGGGTGACCGGGTCCGGGGAGCGGGACCTGGAGGTCGAGGGGAAGAAGAAGCGGCCCCGCAAGCAGCCGTACTTCGTGACCCCGGCGGACGGCTCGGTCTTCGCGATGGCCGGGCTCTACGAGTTCTGGCGCGACCGGACCCTCCCCGACGCCCACCCCTCCGCGTGGTGGGTGACCTGCTCGGTGATCACCACGGAGGCCGAGACCGGTCCGCTGGGCGTGGCCCCCGCCGAGGGCCCGCACTCGCTCGCCGACATCCACCCCCGGATGCCGCTGATGCTGACGGAGGACCGCTGGGACGCCTGGCTCGACCCGGCGCGCACGGACCCGGAGGAGCTGCGCGGGCTGCTCGCCGCGCCGCCGGAGGGCCTGATGCGGGCCTACCCGGTGGCGACCGCCGTCAGCAACGTCCGCAACAACGGGCCGGAACTGCTGACCGAGCTGGAGGGCCCGGAGGTCGGCACGCTGTTCTGAACCGCTCCCGCCGCGCTCGCGGGGGGCAGGATGGGGGCGTGAGCGACGTGACACAGTACGAGCCCTCCTCCGAGACCGTTCCCACCGAGGCCGGTGAGGCGCGCGTCACCTGGTACGAGGGGACCGGGCCCTGGGTGGTCCTCGCCCTCGGCCACGGGGCCGGCGGCGGCATCGAGGCCCGCGACCTGCGGGCCCTGGCCGGGGCGCTGCCCGCGCACGGCGTGACCGTCGCCCTGGTCGAGCAGCCCTGGCGGGTCGCGGGCAGGAAGGTCGCCCCCGCGCCGAAGACCCTGGACACCGGCTGGCGCGGCCTCTGGCCCGCCCTCGCCCGGCCCGGCCTCCCGGTGATCGCCGGCGGTCGCAGCGCCGGCGCCCGCGTCGCCTGCCGGACCGGGGACGAGCTGGGCGCCCTCGCCGTCCTCGCGCTCAGCTTCCCGCTGCACCCGCCGGGCCGGCCGGAGAAGTCGCGCGCCGACGAACTGCTCGGCACCGGGCTGCCGACGCTCGTCGTCCAGGGCGGCAACGACACCTTCGGACGGCCCCCGGAGTTCCCGGAAGGCCCGTACCGCCTCCTGGCGATCCCCTACGGGGACCACGGCCTCGCGCTGCCCAAGCGCGCGCCCCTCGGTCAGGAGGAGGCCATGGCCGTGCTCGTCGAAGGGGTCGCCGAGTGGATCACTTCGCTCCGCTGACGAACCGGGAATGTTGAGTGGGGGACCACTGTTGTTCGGTTCGTCGGTGTGAGAGCAAAGGAAGAGGGAGTCCGTCGCATGGGTTCGATCATCTGCCCGGAGCGTGCGAAGGCCGCTGACCTCGACTGGACAGTGCTGCCCGCGCCCAAGGGGGGCCCGATTCGGGCGGCGGGCGGAGCGGTTCCTCGTCTATCCTCCGAAACGAGTGGGTCCGCCCTCGGGCTCGCCGCGGCGCTGGAGGAGGTGGGTCCGGTCACTGGGACCGACACAGGGACCGACGAAGGCCCCGAGGAGACGACCGAGGAGCGCAACGCGCGCTTCGAGCGGGACGCCCTCGGCTACCTCGACCAGATGTACTCGGCCGCGCTGCGCATGACGCGCAACCCCGCGGACGCGGAGGACCTGGTGCAGGAGACCTACGCCAAGGCGTACGGATCCTTCCACCAGTTCCGTGAGGGCACGAACCTCAAGGCGTGGCTGTACCGCATCCTCACGAACACCTTCATCAACTCGTACCGCAAGAAGCAGCGCGAGCCGCAGCGCAGCGCCGCCGAGGAGATCGAGGACTGGCAGCTCGCCCGCGCCGAGTCGCACATGTCGACCGGTCTCCGCTCGGCCGAGTCCCAGGCGCTCGACCACCTCCCGGACTCCGACGTCAAGGAAGCGCTGCAGGCGATTCCCGAGGAGTTCCGCATCGCCGTCTATCTCGCGGATGTCGAGGGCTTTGCGTACAAGGAGATCGCGGACATCATGGGGACACCCATCGGTACGGTGATGTCCCGACTGCACCGGGGCCGCCGCCAGCTGCGCGGCATGCTCGAGGACTACGCTCGCGACCGCGGGCTCGTTCCCGCGGGCGCCGGAGAGTCGTCGAACGATCTGAAAGGCTCGGGCTCATGAGCTGCGGAGAGCCGCACGAGACGGATTGCTCGGAAGTCCTGGATCATCTCTACGAGTTCCTCGACCACGAGATGCCCGACAGTGACTGCACCAAGTTCGAGGTGCACTTCGAGGAGTGCTCACCGTGCCTGGAGAAGTACGGCCTTGAGCAGGCGGTGAAGAAGCTCGTCAAGCGCTGCTGCGGCAGCGACGACGTCCCCACCGACCTGCGTGCCAAGGTGATGGGCCGGATCGACCTCATCCGCTCCGGGCACCTGGTGCCCGAGCAGGACATCACGGAGATCGTCCCGACGACACCGGCTCCGCAGGAGTGACGTCCCGGTAGCGGGAGAGGAGGCCGTCGCGTCAGGGACGCGGCGGCCTCCTTCGTATATCAGCTTGTATCACCCGATGGTGCGAATCATCGCCACCGAGCCGCCGACGGCCCCCCAACTCGCTAGCGTGATACGCGTGATGGGCGTGAAGGTCATTCCGCGAGCGGCCCGCGTGTACCTCGGCTGCGCCCTGCTCGGCGCGGGGGCCTGCGCCCTGCCCGCGCTGCGCCCCGGCACGGCCACCCCCTGGGGCACGGTCGCCCTCCTCGCCGCGCTGTACGCGCTCTGCGAACTGCCCGCGCGCTGCCGCCTCCTGGGCCGCGGCCTCGGCGGCTCCGTCCCCATGGGCACCGGCTCCTTCTTCCCCGTCCTCCTCGCCGCCGCCCTCCTCCTGCCGCCCGCCGCCGCCGCGCTCACCGCCCTGCCGGGGAGCCTCCTCGCCCGCGTCGACGAACAGCCGGCCGCGCCCCGGCGCGCCTGGCGGGCCGCCGCCGCGGCCCTCGCCGTCTGGGCCGCCGCCCAGGTCGCCAGGGTGCTGAGCTGCGGAAACGCCCTCGGGCACGGACCGGACACCCCCGACTTCCCGTATGCCCTGCTGCCCGCGCTCGCCGCCGCACTCGCGTTCTGCCTGGTCCTGACCGCCCTCGACGGCGGCATCCGCGCCACCGCCGACGGACTGCCCCTCAGGACCGCCTGGCGCGGCCTCCTCGGCCGGGCCCTCGCCCCGTACGCCCTGCACGGGCTCGCCGGGCTGATGATGGCCGTGCTCTGGCGCAGCTCGTACGGGCCGGTCGCGGCGCTCTTCGTCCTCCTGCCCATGTACATCTCCTGCTGGGTCTTCGCCCAGTACCACCGCGAACGCGCCGCCCACCAGGCCACCATCCGCGCCCTCGTCCAGGCCGTCGACATCAAGGACCGCTACACCCGCGGCCACAGCGAACGCGTCGGCCACGCCTCCGTCCTGATCGCCCGTGAACTCGGCATGGCCGAGGACCGGCTCGACGTCGTGCGGTTCGCCGGCATCCTCCACGACGTCGGCAAGCTGGGCGTCCCCACCCGGGTGCTCCGCAAGGACGGACCGCTCACCCCGGCGGAACGCCGGATCATCGAACTGCACCCCGAGTACGGCCACGAGATGGTCCGGGGCATCGGCTTCCTCGGCGAGGCGCGGGCCGCGATCCTCCACCACCACGAGCGCATCGACGGCCGCGGCTACCCCTACGGGCTGCGCGGCGAGGAGATCCCCGAGTTCGCCCGGGTGGTGGCCGTCGCCGACTCCTTCGACGCGATGACCTCCACCCGCTCCTACAGCCGGGCACGCCCCGTCCCGACCGCCGTCGCCGAACTGGAGCGGTGCGCGGGCAGCCAGTTCGACCCCCGGATGGTCGCCGCCCTCGTCCGCGCCCTGGAACGGCACGGCTGGCAGCCCGCCGTCACCGCCGAAGAGACCGCCGGACCCGGCGGAGACGTGCCCCCGCCCCGCGAGCCCGGCGCCGCCCCCGCACGGCCGAAGGAGCGCGCGTGAGACCCGGGGCGGCCACCGTCGGCGCCGTGTACGCGGCGGCCCTCCTGCTGGGCCTCGCCGGCTTCGGCTCCACCCTCTGGTACGGCGTCGACGAACCCGCCCACGCCCTCGCCTTCGGCACCCTGATCCTCCTCGGCGAGCTGGCCCGCCGGGGCGGGCCGCGGCACACGGCGGCGGCGCCCGTACCCGAGGAGGCCCCGGGGAGGGAACCCGCGCCGCTCGCCGTCGCCGGCTCCCTCGCCTACGCCCTGCTCGGGGCGAGCGCCGGGACCGCCACCACCCACGGCGCCCTCCAGATCGTCGCCGTCGTCGTCGCCGCCTGCCTGGCCGGGATCGTCCCCCACATCGCCCGGGGCAGCGGCCCCCGCCTCGACCACCTGGCCCGCCGCGTCCTCACCGTCGGCTTCGCCGCCCTCTGTTTCCAGCCCCTCTACAACTCGGGGGCCGTCGTCCGGCGCCTCGGGCAGGGCCCGCCGTACGCCCTCTTCCTCCTCCTGCTGCTCGTCCTCACGGCCCTCTGCGACGCCGTGCTCGCCGCGCTCGTGCTCCGCGCCCGTACGGGATTCCCGTACGGGCCCCTCCTCCGCGACGAGCTGCGCGCCCTCCTCGGCATCGGCTCCGCCGTCTGCGCCACCGGGGCCGTCATGGCGCTCGGCGTGGCCGCCGCCGGCCTCTGGGCGCTGCCCGTGTTCGCCGTACCGCTGCTGCTCACCCAGCTCTCCTTCCAGCGGTACGCGGCCGTCCGCACCGTCAACCGGCAGACCATCGCCTCCCTGGCCCGCGCCACCGAGATCGCCGGCTGCACCCCGCCCGGCCACGCGCGCCGGGTCGCCGCGCTCAGCACCGCCGTGGGGCGCGAGCTGGGGCTCTCCGGGACCGGGCTGACCGTCCTCGAGTACGCGGCGCTCATGCACGACATCGGACAGCTCTCCCTCGTCGACCCGGTCGCGGGCGGCGCCACCGCCCTGCTGCCCACCGAGGAGCAGCGCCGGATCGCCCTCCTGGGCGGCGAGGTCGTCCGCAGGACCGGCGTCCCCGCGGCCGTCGCCGTCGTCGTGGAGCGGCAGGCCGACCCGTACCGCGAGCAGCCGCTGCCCGCCCGGATCGTCCGGGCCGTGAACGCCTACGACGACCTCGCGGGTGGCCTCGCGGGCGGTGAGCACGCGGGCGCCGCCCTCGACGCCCTGGAACGGCTCCGGCTCGGCACCGCCCGCGACTACCATCCGGACGTCGTCGAATGCCTGGCCAGGGTCCTGGCGCGGGGCGGGACGCCTGGGGTGACCTCGGTCGTCCTTGGGTAACCCATGGGTAATGAGCGCGCGTCCGACCGGGCATGGTTGGATGCGAACAAGAGGGTGAAGCGACCGGCAGGCGGGAATCGTGAAGATCTTCGGGAAGGTACGGCATCGGCCCTCCGCCTCGTGGCGGCAGGCCACCGACCGCGCGTTCACGCTGATCGGCGACGGCCGGTACGAGGACGCGGGGGCACTGCTCACGCGCGCGGCGGATCTGGAGCCCTGGCTCTCCGAGTCCTGGTTCAACCTCGCGCTGCTGCACAAGTTCCGGCACGACTGGGAGCAGGCGCGGGCCGCCGGGCTCCGCGCGGTCGCCCTGCTCGACAAGGAGACCGGCGCCCCGGACTGGTGGAACGTGGGCATCGCCGCCACCGCGCTCCAGGACTGGCCGCTGGCCCGCCGCGCCTGGCAGGCCTACGGACTGAAGGTGCCCGGCGCCGCCGCGGGCACCGGTGAGCCCGCCGGTATGGAGCTGGGCAGCGCCGCCGTCCGCCTCTCGCCCGAGGGCGAGGCCGAGGTCGTGTGGGGCCGCCGGCTCGACCCGGCCCGGATCGAGGTCCTCTCCATCCCGCTGCCGTCCTCCGGGCGCCGCTGGGGCGAGGTCGTCCTGCACGATGGTGTGCCCAACGGTGAGCGGACCACCACCGCGGGACCCTCCTACCCGGTCTTCGACGAGATCGAGCTGTGGGCGCCCTCACCCGTCCCCACCTGGGTCGTCCTCCTGGAGGCCGCCACCGAGGCCGACCGGGACGCCCTGGAGCAGCTCGCCGCCGAGGCGGGCTTCGCCGCCGAGGACTGGTCGTCCTCCGTGCGGCTGCTCTGCCGTGCCTGCTCGGAGTCGACCATGCCGAGCGCCGAGGGCGAGGGCGAGCACACCGACCCCCACGACCACAGCGAGCCGGGGCACCCCGGGCCGCTCGGCCACCGCTCGCCGGGCGAGCTGTGGGTGCCGGAGCGCGAGTGCGGCATCGCGGCCCCGCCGGGCCTGGTGCGGGGCCTCCTCGACGGCTGGGTGGCGGACAGTCCCGACAGCCGGGAGTGGCGCGATCTCGAAGAGGTCTGCTGATCGTCTCCCGGCGGGCCCGTAGGCTGTCCCTCGACGGAATCGGGATTTCAGAAGGGCGCGGCCGGACATGGCGCAGCAGGAGACGGACGAGCAGACGCAGATCAACGACGGCTTCGTCGTGGACACGGAGGACTGCGAGGCGCGCGAGCTCGCCCACAGCGAGCGCGGCACGGTCCGCCCGATCACGGTCGTCGGCAACCCGGTGCTTCACCGGGAGTGCAAGGACGTCACCGAGTTCGACGACGAGCTGGCGAAGCTGATCGACGACATGTTCGCCAGCCAGAAGGCCGCCGAGGGCGTGGGCCTGGCCGCGAACCAGATCGGCGTGGACCTCAAGGTCTTCGTCTACGACTGCCCCGACGACGAGGGCGTCCGGCACACCGGTGTCGTGGTCAACCCGGTCCTCCAGGAGCTTCCGCCCGAGCTGCGCGTCCTCGACGAGTCCAACGAGGGCTGCCTGTCGGTGCCGACCGCGTACGCGGAGCTGGCCCGCCCCGACTACGCGGAGGTCCACGGCCAGGACGCCCAGGGCAACCCGGTCAAGGTCCGCGGCACCGGCTACTTCGCCCGCTGCCTCCAGCACGAGACGGACCACCTGTACGGCTTCCTGTACATCGACAAGCTGTCGAAGCGCGACCGCAAGGACGCCCTGCGCCAGATGGAAGAGGGCACCCCGCGCTACGAGACGGTGCCGAACGCCTGATCCGGACCCGTGCACGAGGAAGGGCCCCGCTCCTCACCAGGAGCGGGGCCCTTCCTCGTACCGGCTAGAAGTCCTCGTCGAGGTCCACCGAGCCCTCGACCGCCACCTGGTAGGCGGACGGGCGGCGCTCGAAGAAGTTGGTGAGTTCCTGGACGCCCTGGAGCTCCATGAAGGAGAAGGGGTTCTCGGAGCCGTACACCGGGGGGAAGCCGAGGCGCTGGAGGCGCTGGTCGGCGACGCACTGGAGGTACTCGCGCATCGACTCGGTGTTCATGCCGGGCAGTCCGTCGCCGCACAGGTCGCGGCCGAACTGCAACTCCGCCTCGACGGCCTCCTTCAGCATGTCCGTGACCTGCTGCTGGAGGGCGTCGTCGAAGAGCTCGGGCTCCTCCTTGCGGACGGTGTCCACGACCTCGAAGGCGAAGTTCATGTGCATCGTCTCGTCCCGGAACACCCAGTTGGTGCCGGTGGCCAGGCCGTGCAGCAGACCGCGGGACCGGAACCAGTACACGTACGCGAAGGCGCCGTAGAAGAACAGGCCCTCGATGCACGCGGCGAAGCAGATCAGGTTCAGCAGGAAGCGGCGGCGGTCGGCGGCCGTCTCCAGCCGGTCGATCTTCTCGACCGAGTCCATCCAGCGGAAGCAGAACTGCGCCTTCTCGCGGATGGAGGGGATCTCCTCGACCGCGTCGAAGGCCGCGGCGCGGTCGTCCGGGTCGGGCAGATAGGTGTCGAGCAGCGTCAGATAGAACTGGACGTGCACCGCCTCCTCGAAGAGCTGACGGCTCAGGTACAGCCGCGCCTCCGGGGAGTTGATGTGCTTGTAGAGCGTCAGCACCAGGTTGTTGGAGACGATCGAGTCGCCCGTCGCGAAGAACGCGACCAGACGGCCGATCATGTGCTGCTCGGCCGGCGTCAGCTTGGCGAGGTCGGCGACATCCGAGTGGAGGTCGACCTCCTCCACGGTCCAGGTGTTCTTGATGGCGTCGCGGTAGCGCTCGTAGAAGTCCGGGTAGCGCATCGGACGGAGGGTCAGCTCGAAGCCCGGGTCGAGGAGGTTCTTCTTCTCGGTACTCATTACTGGCAGGCCTCGCAGGACTCGGGGTTTTCGAGGGAGCAGGCGAGGGCGTCCGCGTCGGGCGTCGCCTGCTGGACGGGAATGGCGGCGGCGGCCGTCGACGCCTGGGCGGCGCGGGCGATCCGGGTCGCCGGGCGGGAGCGCAGGTAGTACGTCGTCTTCAGGCCCTGCTTCCAGGCGTACGCGTACATCGACGACAGCTTGCCGATCGTCGGCGTCTCCAGGAACAGGTTCAGCGACTGCGACTGGTCCAGGAACGGCGTACGGGCGGCTGCCATGTCGATCAGACCGCGCTGCGGGATCTCCCAGGCCGTCCGGTACAGCTCGCGGACCTCGGCCGGGATCCAGGTGAAGCCGGCCACCGAACCGCTGGCGTCGCGGAGCGCGTCACGGGTCTGCGCGTCCCACACGCCGAGCCTCTTCAGCTCGTCGACCAGGTAGGAGTTGACCTGGAGGAACTCGCCGGACAGCGTCTCGCGCTTGAACAGGTTGGAGACCTGCGGCTCGATGCACTCGTAGACGCCCGCGATCGAGGCGATGGTCGCCGTCGGCGCGATGGCGAGCAGGAGGCTGTTGCGCATGCCGACCGCCGCGATCCGCTCGCGCAGGGCCGCCCAGCGCTCCGGCCAGTTGAGCTCCACGTCGTAGTGGTCGGGGTGCAGGACGCCCCGGGCGGTGCGGGTCTCGTCCCAGGCGGGGAGCGGGCCGTTGCGCTCGGCTAGCTCGGCGGAGGCCTCGTACGCCGCCAGCATGATCCGCTCGGAGATCTTCGTCGACAGCGCGCGCGCCTCGGCGGAGTCGAAGGGCAGCTTCAGCTGGAAGAAGACGTCCTGGAGGCCCATCGCGCCCAGGCCCACCGGCCGCCAACGGGCGTTGGAGCGGCCCGCCTGCTCGGTCGGGTAGAAGTTGATGTCGACGACCCGGTCGAGGAAGGTGACGGCGGTCCTGACGGTCTCGTCCAGACGCTCCCAGTCGATGTCCGAACCGACCACGAACGAGCCCAGGTTGACCGAGCCCAGGTTGCAGACGGCCGTCTCGCCGTCGTTCGTGACCTCGATGATCTCGGTGCAGAGGTTCGAGGAGTGGACGACCGTGCCGGGCTCGGCGGTCTGGTTGGCGGTCCGGTTCGAGGCGTCCTTGAAGGTCATCCAGCCGTTGCCGGTCTGGGCCAGGGTCCGCATCATCCGGCCGTACAGGTCACGGGCCGGCATGGTCTTGCGGGCCAGGCCCGCCGCCTCGGCCTTGTGGTAGGCGGCGTCGAACTCGGCGCCGTACAGGTCGACCAGCTCGGGCACGTCCGCCGGGGAGAACAGCGACCAGTCGGCGTCGGCGTTGACCCGGCGCATGAACTCGTCCGGGATCCAGTGCGCCAGGTTCAGGTTGTGCGTACGGCGCTGGTCCTCGCCGGTGTTGTCGCGGAGCTCCAGGAACTCCTCGATGTCCGCGTGCCAGGTCTCCAGGTAGACCGCCGCGGCGCCCTTGCGGCGACCGCCCTGGTTCACGGCGGCGACGGAGGCGTCGAGGGTCTTCAGGAACGGCACGATGCCGTTGGAGTGCCCGTTGGTGCCCCGGATCAGCGAACCGCGGGCCCGGATGCGGGAGTACGAGAGGCCGATGCCGCCGGCGTGCTTCGAGAGCCGCGCGACCTGGTGGTAGCGGTCGTAGATGGAGTCCAGCTCGTCCTGCGGGGAGTCCAGCAGGTAGCAGGAGGACATCTGCGGGTGGCGGGTGCCGGAGTTGAAGAGCGTGGGGGAGGACGGCAGGTAGTCCAGGCGGCTCATCAGGCCGTACAGCGCGGCGACCTCGTCGAGCGCGCGGACCGAGTCGTCCTCGGCGAGACCGCAGGCGACGCGCAGCATGAAGTGCTGCGGGGTCTCGATCACCTTGCGGGTGATCGGGTGGCGCAGCAGGTAGCGCGAGTAGAGGGTGCGCAGACCGAAGTAGCCGAAGCGGTCGTCGCCGGCCCGGTCGATCGTCGCGTCGAGCCGGTCCGCGTGCAGCGCGACGAAGTCGGCGGTGCGGTCGGCGATCAGACCCTCGCGGTGACCGACGGCCACGGAGGCGGAGAAGGCGACGGCGCCCTGGCCGGCCGCCTCCTCGGCGATCGTGATCGTCAGGAGCCGGGCGGCGAGCCGGGAGTACGCCGGGTCCTCGGCGATCAGGCCCGCGGCAGCCTCGGTGGCCAGTTCGCGCAGCTCCGCCTCGTCCGCGACGGCGCTCCGGCCGCGGAGCGCGGCGGCGGCGACCTTGCCGGGGTCGGTGTCGGGGAGATCGGCGGTGAGGTCGGTCAGGGTCCGCAGCAGCACGGTCCCGGGGCCGTCGCTCTCGACCGCGGAAGCCTCGGCGGACGCCGGATCGGCGGGCGCGATGGTCACGTGGGGGCTCTCCCTCGCTCGGCTCGGGGCCGCGGCGGGGGAAGGCGGGCAGGCGGGCACCCGTACGCGCGGGTGCGCCGCGTCCACCGGCCCACTCCGCGAGGCCCGGACGTCTGTGGCACCCGGAACGGACGGACCGGGCGCGCTGTCGTCAGGTCCTCGGACTCACGTCGTACGGATCCGTCGAATCCGTATGAAGCACACCGTTGCGGGACAGTTCCGGATTCGCGCCGGATTCCCCTGCGTCGACAGCGAGGACGAGCATACATGTGGGGGGCGCCGCTCGTGGCACCCCCCACATGTTGTGTCGGTCCCGGGCTCAGAACGCCAAGGCGTAGGTACGCAGGCGGTGGTCGGGGATCGGCTCCCAGTCCCGCTCGGGGGTGCGGACGAAGCCCATCCGCTCGTAGATCCGGTGCGCCGAGACCATCTTCGCGTCCGTGGAGAGCACGATCCGCGCGCACTCCGGCAGGTTCCGCGCCCGGTCCACGCAGGTGCGTACGAGGGCTTCCCCGACGCCCCTGCCGCGGGCCGCAGGAGCGACCACGAGCATCCGGAACTCGGCCTCGCCGGGGACCGCGATGTCCGCCCAGGTGGTGCCGCCGGGGGCGAAGGTCACCCCGCCGATGATCCCGTCCTCGGCGTCGACGGCGACGAGCACCTCGCTCTCGCGCGCCCGCCGGGCGGTGTCGCGCAGCACGTCCAGATAGAAGTCGTCCTCCCCGTGCAGCAGCAGTCCGTCGTTCAGATAGGTCAGCCCGGTGAGGTCACCGAGCTCCTCGTACTCCTCGGGCCGTACCGCCCTGATCGTGAAGTCCATGACGGTCAGTGTGCCCCGGGGCGTACGGAAAGGGGCCCGGGATCTTCCCGGGCCCCTTCATCGCGCGTCCGGGGGTCAGCGCGACCCGGCGCCGACCTTCGGGAGGTCCTTGACCCCGGAGTCGCCGCGGTCGGCCGTGTAGTCCGCCGGGGAGGTCTCGTCGACGCCCTCGGGGGCCTTGACGGCCTTGAGGACGAAGGTCAGGACGACCGTGACGACGACGTTGAGGACGAAGGCGGTGAGGCCGATGTAGCCGATCTCGCCGATGCCCGGGATCTCCGCGGAGGAGCCGCCGAAGTGCTTCTGGGTCGGGCTGGCGACGCCGTAGGCGGCGACCGTGCCGTAGACCATGCCGACGGCCCAGCCGGCGAGCAGCGCCCAGCGGTGGAACCAGCGGGTGAACAGACCGCCGACCAGGGCCGGGAAGGTCTGCAGGATCCAGATGCCGCCGAGTAGCTGGAAGTTGATCGCGACCGTCTTGTCCATGGTGAGGACGAAGACCAGCGCGCCGACCTTCACCAGGAGGGAGACCAGCTTGGAGACCTTGGTCTCCTGGGCCGGGGTGGCGTCCGGTTTGATGAAGTCCTTGTAGATGTTGCGGGTGAAGAGGTTGGCCGCGGCGATCGACATGATCGCGGCCGGGACGAGCGCGCCGATGCCGATCGCGGCGAAGGCGACGCCCGCGAACCAGTCGGGGAACATCGTCTCGAACAGCTGCGGGATCGCGAGCTGGCCGTTCTTCACCTTGATCCCGGCGGCGATCGCCATGAAGCCGAGCAGCGCGAGCAGCCCCAGCATCAGCGAGTACAGCGGCAGGATCGTGGTGTTGCGGCGGATGACGTCACGGCTCTTCGACGACAGGGTCGCCGTGATGGAGTGCGGGTACATGAACAGCGCGAGCGCCGAACCGAGTGCGAGGGTCGCGTACGTCCACTGGCCGGCCTCACCGGGGACGAGCGCGCCGCGCGGCTTGCCGGTCGCCGGGTTGGTCTGCGCGTACGCCTCGCCCGCCTTGGCGAAGATCTCGTCGAAGCCGCCCAGCTTGATCGGGATGTAGATGATCGCCACCGCGATGACGATGTAGATCAGGGTGTCCTTGACGAAGGCGATGAGCGCCGGGGCGCGCAGACCCGAGGAGTACGTGTACGCCGCGAGGACACCGAAGGCGAGCAGCAGCGGCAGGTCCTTGATGAACCAGTGGGTGTTCTCGCCGCCGCCGACGCCCATCACGTCCAGGACGGCCTGGATGCCGACCAGTTGGAGCGCGATGTACGGCATGGTGGCGAGGATGCCGGTGACCGCGACCGCGAGCGACAGACCCTTGGAGCCGAAACGGCCGCGCACGAAGTCCGAGGTGGTGATGTACCCGTGCTTGTGCGAGACCGACCACAGGCGCGGCAGGAAGGTGAAGATCAGCGGGTAGACCAGGATCGTGTACGGCACGGCGAAGAAGCCGGCCGCGCCCGCCGCGTAGATGGCCGCCGGGACGGCGACGAAGGTGTACGCGGTGTAGAGGTCGCCGCCGAGCAGGAACCAGGTCACCCAGGTGCCGAACGACCGTCCGCCCAGGCCCCATTCGTCGAGGCTCTGCTCGTTGTCGGCCTTGCGCCAGCGCGCGGCCAGGAAGCCCATGACCGTGACGGCCACGAAGAAGAAGACGAAGACGCCGAGCGCCACGCCGTTCACGCCGTCCTTCATCGCGCGTCACCTCCCTTGCGGGCACGCTGGTCCAGCTGCCACAGCTTGTACGCGATCATGGTGAGCGCGGTCGAGATGAGCACCCAGAGCATCTGGTACCAGTAGAAGAACGGGATGCCGATGAAGAGCGGCTCGGTCTTGGCGTAGGAGCCCACCCAGAGCATCGCCACGATCGGTGCGATCAGGCAGAGCGCGATCACCACCCTCATGGGGGTGACGGTGGGTTGTCTCCCTTGTGTCGCTTCTGGCGTGTCTGGTGTGTCCGGCATGGCGATTCCGTCCCCTCGCTGATCACCTCGGTAATGCTGGGGAAATCTAGGGGACGGTTCCCGCTCCACGGAACCCCCGTCCGTATAACGGAAGTGATTCTTCGGAACAGGGCCCGGAACCGGCCTCGGAGCCAGCCCTCCTCGGCGGCCCGCACCCCCGCCTCGAAACGGCTGCGCGCGCCGAGCCGGTTCATCAGTTCCGAGCTCATCCGGCGCACGGTCCGCAGGGAGATCCCGAGGTGCCGGGCGGCGATGTCGTCGGTGCAGCCGATACCGAGGAGCATCGGCAACTCCCGCTCCTGCGGGGAGAGGTCGTGCTCGTCGCGGCGCGGGGCCTCACCGAACGGGGTACCGGTGTCCCACAGCCGGTCGAAGAGCACCACGAGCGCGTGCACCAGCCCCCGGGCTGCGGACTTCGAGGGCGCCCGCGCGGCCGTCCTCCGGGTCGACCGGGACGAGCGCGGCCTCCCGGTCCACCACCACCATCAGCATCGGGACCACGGGGACGGTGCGCGCCGCGCCGCCGAGGTCGCAGTACCAGCGCACGTACTCCCCCTCTCCGTCACGTCGTACTCGGGCCGCTCCAGGAGCAGGCGGGCGGCGCTGAGCATGGCGGAACTGCCTTCCTGGCGATGCGGACCGAGGCTGTCGGGGGGGGTCTCCCGCCGCCGCTCCCGGGCTCTGCCGGGCGGCTTCGACAGGTCCGAGACTGGCCCGGCCGAGGGGCCCCGTCACCGGAATCCGGCTGGCGCCAACCGCGTGGCCGTTTGGAGCCAGTCGGTACGCCGGGCCGCCGCGCGCCGCTGACCTGCGCGTACCGGGGAGGCGTCACGATGCTGCCAGGCGGAAGGTGCCGGGCGCCCGTCATCTCCCGTACGGCCCCGGAATGACCCGGTCCGGCCGGCGGGGTGGGTACGGTCCCCGCCGCAGGGCTCGTACGGCCCCGGTGTCCCGGTGCGTACGGCCCCCGGAAACGCCGAACGGCCGCACCCGGTGGGGGTGCGGCCGTTCGGCGTGTACGGGAGGGGCGGCTCAGCCGTTGGGGCGCTTCAGGCGCGCCACGAACTTGTACCGGTCGCCCCGGTAGACGGACCGTACCCACTCCACCGGCTCGCCCTGGGCGTCCACGGAGTGACGGGAGAGCATCAGCATCGGCAGACCGACGTCCGTGCCGAGCAGCCCGGCCTCGCGCGGGGTGGCGAGGGAGGTCTCGATGGTCTCCTCGGCCTCCGCGAGGTGCACGTCGTACACCTCGGCGAGCGCGGTGTACAGCGACGTGTACTTCACGAGCGAGCGGCGCAGCGCGGGGAAACGCTTCGCCGACAGATGGGTCGTCTCGATCGCCATCGGCTCACCGCTCGCGAGGCGCAGCCGCTCGATGCGGAGCACCCGGCCGCCGGCCGAGATGTCGAGCAGCCCGGCGAGGGTGTCGTCGGCCGTGACGTAGCCGATGTCGAGGAGCTGCGAGGTGGGCTCCAGGCCCTGGGCGCGCATGTCCTCCGTGTAGGAGGTGAGTTGCAGGGCCTGGGACACCTTGGGCTTGGCCACGAACGTGCCCTTGCCCTGGATGCGCTCCAGGCGGCCCTCGACGACCAGCTCCTGCAGGGCCTGGCGCACGGTGGTGCGCGAGGTGTCGAACTCGGCGGCGAGAGTGCGCTCGGGCGGGACCGGTGTGCCGGGCGGCAGGGTCTCCGTCATGTCGAGCAAATGCCGCTTCAGTCGGTAGTACTTGGGCACGCGCGCGGTACGGGTGGGTGCGCCACCTTCCGTCTCCGTGCTGCCCGCGTCCGTGGCCATGGCCTGCCTTCCCGACTCCTGTGCTGCTGCCGTCACCGGCTCCTCCGTCTGTCGCGGCTCACATGGTGGCACGGACCGGTCACGGGTCGTCGCCCTCCCTCAGGTGTCGGTCCGATAACGGACGCGACTGCCCTTCTTATACACCCTTGACACCCCTAAAGGTCTAGGCCAAGCTCCGGGTACTGGTCTAAACCATTAAAGACCAGGTCCCAGCCCCACGAGCACTACCTGACGTATGTCTTCGCGCGGTGGGCAGGGGTTGCAGGCATCCCTGAGGAGGGTGGCGTGAAGCGCAAGCTCATCGCGGCGATCGGCGTCGCGGGCATGATGGTCTCTATCGCTGCATGTGGTTCCGACAGCGACACGGGCAAGGACGGCGCCAAGGCGCCGGCCGGGGGCGACAAGACCCTGACGGTCTGGGTCATGGACGGTTCCGCTCCGGACACCTGGATGGCCGAGGTGAACAAGGCCTTCGAGGCCAAGCACCCGGGCGTCAAGGTCAAGGTCGAGAAGCAGATCTGGAACGGCATCCAGGAGAAGGTCACCACCGCCCTCTCCGAGGACACCCCGCCGGACGTTCTGGAGCTCGGCAACACGCAGACGGCCGGTTACGCCGTCACGGGCGGCCTCGCCGACCTGAGCGGTGACAAGGCCACGCTGGGCTACGACGCCTGGAACAAGGGCATGGTCGCCTCCAACGAACTGGACGGCAAGCTCTACTCCGCGCCGTGGTACGCCGCCAACCGCGTCGTCGTCTACGACAAGGCCGCCTTCAAGAAGGCCGGTGTCACCCCGCCGAAGACCCGCGCCGAGTGGATCGACGGTCTGAAGAAGCTCAAGTCCTCCGACCCGAAGTCGCAGGCGATCTACCTGCCGGGCCAGAGCTGGTACGTCCTCGCCGGTCTCGTCTGGGACGAGGGCAGCGACCTCGCCGTCAAGGACGGCGACAAGTGGAAGGGCAACCTGTCCTCCCCCGAGGCCGTCAACGCCATGAACTTCTACAAGGAGCTGGCGTCCTACTCCACCGCTCCGAAGGACAAGGACGAGGCGACCCCGCAGCAGTCGACCGACGTCGTCCCGAAGGGTGGCGTCTCCTCCTGGATCGGTCTGGGCTGGGAGGCCACCGGCGCGGTCGACGCCATGAAGAAGGCCGGCAAGACGGCTGACTTCGGCTACTTCCCGATCCCGGGCAAGACCGCCGACAAGCCGGGCTCCGTCTTCCTCGGCGGCTCGAACCTCGCCATCGCCGAGCGCTCCAAGAACAAGGACCTCGCGAAGGAGTGGCTGGCCCTCGCCGCCGGCAAGGACTTCATGACGAAGTACGCCGCCGCCACCGAGGGCGCGCTGCTCCCGAACACGGACGCCGCGCAGTTCAAGCCCGCCGCCGGCTCCTTCGCCGAGGCCATGGCGCTGTCCTCCGCCTCCGGCAAGGTCACCCCGGTCACCCCGGGCTGGGCGAACGTCGAGACCGCCCCGAACCCGATCAAGGACTACATGACCAAGGTCCTGAAGGGTGAGGACGCCAAGAAGGCCGCGGAGGCGGCCGACAAGGTCATCAACGAGCGCATCAACCAGCAGTAATCCGTAGCCCGGTGGTGCGGCCGGTATCGCACCGGCCGCACCACCGGCGCTTTGCTGAAAAGCAGTGAACAGCGGCCCGCTCCCCCGGGCCGTGCCCCGGTGGGCGCGGGAGCCCCAGAACCGCGAGGAAAAAGACCATGACCGTGGACTCCCAGGGGACGGCGACCGCCGGTCCCCAGGACGCGCCCGGGAGGGCGGCAGGGAAGTCTCAGACTCCGCCACCCTCTTCGGGCCCGAAGGAAGTCCTTCAGCCTTCGCGCGGCAGACGCTCCCTGCCCGGCGGGCTGCTGCCGTACCTGCTCGTCGCGCCTGCCCTGCTGTCCATGGCGGTGCTGCTGCTCTACCCGCTGATCCGCAATGTGATCCTCTCCTTCCAGCAGATCAACCGGAAGGAATTCATCACCCGCGAGTCGGTCTGGATCGGCTTCGACAACTACAAGGACCTGCTCGGCGACCCGGACTTCTGGACCGTCGTCGTCCGGAGCCTCGTCTTCACCGCCGTCAACGTCGTCCTCATCATGGCGATCGGCACCGGTATAGGCCTGCTGCTCAACCGCCTCGGCAAGAAGATGCGACTGGTCCTCTCGCTGGCCCTGATGTTCGCCTGGGCCATGCCGATCGTCGCCTCCGTCACGGTCTTCCGCTGGCTCTTCGACGAGCAGTTCGGCGTCGTGAACTGGCTGATGCGCACGCTCGGCTTCGCCGGCTACGAACAGCACAACTGGTTCGAGACCGGCTTCTCCACCCTGGTCATCATCCTGATCCTGCTCGTCTGGGGCTCCGTCCCCTTCGTCGCCCTCAACATGTACGCCGCCCTGACGACCGTCGGGACCGAGCTGTACGAGGCCGCCAAGATGGACGGCGCCAGCGGCTGGCGGACCTTCTGGGCGGTGGTCTTCCCGAACCTGAAGTCCTTCTTCATGATCACCACGTTCCTGGAGATCATCTGGATCTTCAAGGCGTTCGCGCAGGTCTACGCGATGAACCTGGGCGGTCCGGACCGAGGCTCCGAGACGCTCCCCGTCTTCGCCTACATCGAGGGCGTCGGCCAGTTCCACTACGGTGTCGCCGCCGCCATCTCCATCCTGACGATCGTGATGCTCATCGCGGTCATGTCCTTCTACTTCCGCCTGATCCTGAAGCAGGAGGAGGAGCTGTGAGCACCACCAACCCGACTCCGCAGAAGCTGCGCACCAGGAAGCCGCTCACGGTCGGCACGGTCGCCAAGAACGTCAGCGCCCTCGTGATCGCGGTGGTGTTCGTCTTCCCCGTCTACTGGATGTTCTCGTCCTCGCTGAAGCCGCAGCACGAGATCATGACGAAGGACCCCGTCTTCGTCTTCACGCCGACGCTGGAGAACTACACGACGGCGACCGGTGTCGACCTGTTCTGGACGTACGTCACCAACAGCCTCACCGTCACCATCGGCGCCGTCCTCCTGGCCCTGCTCGTCGCCCTGGCCGCGAGCTTCGCCATCGCCCGCATGCGGTTCAAGGGACGCAAGGGCATCGTCCTCATCGTGATGCTGGCGCAGATGGCCCCCTGGGAGGTCATGGTCATCGCGATGTACATGATCTCCCGTGAGAACGACATGCTGAACAGCATTCCGATGCTCACGCTCATCTACTTCGTGATGGTCCTCCCCTTCACCATCTGGACCCTGCGCGGCTTCATCGCCGCCGTCCCGGTCGAGCTGGAGGAGGCCGCCCAGATCGACGGCTGCACCCGGGCGCAGGCCTTCCGCAAGGTGATCTTCCCGCTGCTCGCCCCCGGCCTGATGTCGACCTCGCTCTTCGGCTTCATCACCGCCTGGAACGAGTTCGCCATGATCCTCATGCTGAACAAGGACAAGGAGTCGCAGACCCTGACGCTCTGGCTGACCCAGTTCCAGACCGCGTTCGGCAGCGACTGGGGCGCCACCATGGCCGCCTCCACGCTCTTCGCACTGCCCGTCCTCATCGTCTTCCTCTTCCTCCAGCGCAAGGCCGTCGGCGGCATGACCGCCGGCGCGGTGAAGGGATAACGGCTCCCCATGACCACACTCGTACACGGCGCGGACACCCTGACCCGTGACGCGCTCACGGTGCTCCAGCCCGGCTTCGTCGGGACCACCGCGCCCGACTGGCTGCTCCGCCGCATCGGCGAGGGCCTCTCCTCGGTCGGTCTCTTCGGCCGGAACATCGTCAGCCCCGAGCAGCTCGCCGCGCTCACCGCGCAGCTGCGATCCGAGCGGGACGACGTCCTCGTCGCCATCGACGAGGAGGGCGGCGACGTCACCCGCCTCGAGGTCAAGCAGGGGTCGTCGTTCCCCGGCAACTACGCGCTCGGCAGCGTGGACGACGTCGAGCTCACCCGGGCCGTGGCCCGCGAGCTCGGCCGCCGGCTCGCCCGGTGCGGTGTCGACCTCAACTGGGCGCCGTCCGCCGACGTCAACTCCAACGCCGAGAACCCGGTCATCGGCGTCCGGTCCTTCGGGCCGGACCCGGACCTGGTCGCCCGGCACACGGTGGCGTACGTCGACGGCCTCCAGGGCGTCGGGGTCGCGGCCTGCACCAAGCACTTCCCCGGACACGGCGACACGAACGTGGACTCCCACGACGCGCTGCCCCGGATCGATGTGGACCTCGCCACACTGCACGCCCGTGAGCTGGTGCCTTTCCGCGCGGCCATCGCCGCGGGTACCAAAGCGGTCATGAGCGCGCATATTCTGCTCTCCGCGCTCGACCCGCACCGTCCGGCCACCCTGAGCCCGCAGATCCTCACCGGTCTGCTGCGCCAGGAGCTGGGCTTCGAGGGCCTGATCGTCACCGACGGCATGGAGATGCAGGCCGTCGCCGCGACGTACGGCATCGAGCGCGGATCCGTCCTCGCCATCGCCGCGGGCGCCGACGCCATCTGCGTCGGCGGCGGGCTGTGCGACGAGGACACCGTGCTGCAGCTGCGCGACGCGCTGGTGAACGCGGTACGGACCGGTGAACTGCCCGAGGAGCGGCTTGCCGACGCCGCGGCGCGCGTGCGCGCCCTGGCGTCCTGGACCCAGGCGCACCGGGCCAGGGGGGCTGAATCGGTGCCGGGCGCGGCAGTGCAGGAGGGGACCGCGCCCGGCGCCGACATCGGACTCGTCGCCGCCCGCCGGGCCCTCAATGTGACCCGGGGGGACCGGCCGTACACGCCGATGAGCAGCGCTCCCTACGTGGCCTCCTTCACTCCCGTCGCGAACTTCGCGGTGGGCGACGAGACGCCCTGGGGCGTCGCGGCCGAGCTGGACCGGCTGCTGCCCGGCACGGAGACCGGCTCCTACGCCGACTCCTCCGTGGACGCCGTCCTCGCCGCAGCGGGGGAGCGGCGGATCGTGGCGGTCGTACGTGACGTCCACCGCCACCCCTGGATGGGCGAGGCCCTGGACGGCCTCGTCGCGGCCCGCCCCGACACGGTCGTGGTCGAGATGGGCCTGAACGAGGCGGAGCCCCGCGGGGCCCTGCACATCGCCACCCACGGCGCGGCCCGGGTCTGCGGCCGGGCCGCCGCCGAGGCCGTCGTCGGAACCTGCGCCTGACGGTCGCTCCGGCAGGCGTACGCGAAGGGGCCCGGCACCTGTTCAGGTGCCGGGCCCCTTCGCCATGACCGGGGCGCGGTCACAGCGGGTTCCGGGCGGTTCAGATGCCCTGCCAGGCGGGCTTGGCGGCGAAGGTGTGACGGAAGTAGTCCGCGAGCTTCAGCTTGGAGGCGGCGGCCTCGTCCACCACGACCGTGGCGTGCGGGTGCAGCTGGAGCGCGGAGGCCGGCACGAGCGCCGCCACCGGGCCCTCGACGGTCTGCGCCACGGCCTCGGCCTTGCCCTCGCCGGTGGCGAGCAGCACCAGGTGGCGGGCCTCCAGGATGGTGCCGATGCCCTGGGTGATGACGTGGTGCGGCACCTGCTCGATGTCGTCGTCGAAGAAGCGGGCGTTGTCCACGCGGGTCTGCTCGGTGAGCGTCTTGATCCGGGTGCGGGAGGCGAGCGAGGAGCACGGCTCGTTGAAACCGATGTGACCGTCGGTGCCGATGCCGAGGATCTGCAGGTCCACACCGCCGGCCGCGGTCAGCGCCCGGTCGTAGGCCTCGCAGGCGGCCAGGACGTCCTCGGCGGAGCCGTCGGGGCCCATGAAGGCCTCCTGGGAGAGCCCGAGCGGCTCGACGACCTGGCGGAGCACCGTGGAGCGGTACGACTCCGGGTGGCCGGAGGGGAGGCCGACGTACTCGTCCAGCTGGGCGATCCGGGCCCGCGAGGCGTCGACGGAGCCGGCCTCGACCTGGGCGATCAGGGCGTCGTAGATGGGCAGCGGAGTCGAGCCCGTGGCCACGCCGAGCAGCGCGTCGGGCTTGCGGCGCAGGAGGTCGGCGATGCCGTCCGCGATGAGCTCGCCGCCCGCCTTGGCGTCCTTGACGATGACAACTTCCACGCTGTGCCTGCCGATCTGATGAGGGGCTGGTGAGGAGCCGTGTGGTATAGACCAATCAAAGCCAAATCTAGCAGAGGAGGGGCCTTCCCCTCATGCCGTTCCGCCTCCCGGACACCCCGCCGCCCCCATCGTCAGCCGCCCTGCCCACCCCGGCCACTCGAACCCCGGGGCATGCCGCGGCGGGCCCGCCGGGGGGCCATGACGGAGGAGCTCGCGGTGGTGGCCGGGGCCGCGGTGCGCGCCGTGTCGGCGCGGGCGCCGGTGAAGCCCCCGGAAACGCCCGCGGGCCGCGGCGCCTGACGGGACCCTCAGCCCGTCCGGCACCGCAGCCCGGAGTTGCGCCGGCCGGGGTGTGCGGTCCCTCGGCCGTTGTGGGAGGTCTCGACGCAGTCAGGGCAGAGAGCGTCGGGTACCTCGTTCCATCCTCCTGTGCGGGGAGGATGGAGGCTCTGTTGCGTTCATTGTGGACTAGACCATTCTTGTCTGTCCATCCACAGGAGCGCGGTCGTTCCTGGCCCATACTCCAACACGTAGCCCAGGAGATCCAGGTTCACCGGCCCTTTATTCCGCGGGTACGCTCGCACCGTGCCCTCCATGAACGACCTCGTGCGCCAGCACACCGCCCTGAGCGACTCCGACCTCGAGTGGCTCCACCTGCTGGTGTCGGAGTGGCAGCTGCTCTCCGACCTCTCCTTCGCGGACCTCGTCCTCTGGGTCCCGACCCTCGACGGCACGCGGTACGTGTCCGTCGCGCAGATGCGGCCCAACACCGGCCCCACCTCCTACCAGGACGACATGGTCGGCCATCTGGTGCCGCGCGGCCGTCGTCCACTGCTCGACGCCGCTCTCGACGAGGGCCGGATCGTCCGCGAGGGCGACCCCGAGTGGCGCGAGGAGGTCCCGGTACGGGTCGAGTCCATCCCCGTGCGCAGGGAGGGCCGGGTCCTCGGTGTCATCGCGCGCAACACCAACCTGCTGACCGTCCGCACCCCCTCCCGGCTCGAGCTGACCTACCTCCAGTCGGCCTCCGACCTCGCCCAGATGATCGCCGCCGGAACGTTTCCCTTCCCCGGCGAGCAGGTCGACATGGACTCCTCGCCGCGCGCCGGCGACGGACTGGTCCGGCTCGACGCCGAGGGCATCGTGCAGTACGCCTCGCCCAATGCCCTCTCCGCGTACCACCGGCTCGGTCTCGCCGCCGACCTGGTCGGCCAGCACCTCGGCCAGATCACCGCCGAACTCGCCCCGTCCCGGGGCCCGGTGGACGAGGCCCTGGTCACCCTCGCCTCCGGCTACGCGCCCCGCGAGTTCGAGGTCGAGGGCAACGGCGGGGTGATCCAGCTGCGGGCGATCCCGCTCAAGCCCAAGGGCACCCGGATCGGTTCGCTCGTCCTGCTCAGGGACGTCACCGAACTGCGCCGCCGCGAACGCGAGTTGATCACCAAGGACGCCACCATCCGGGAGATCCACCACCGGGTGAAGAACAACCTCCAGACGGTGGCCGCCCTGTTGCGCCTCCAGGCTCGTCGGATGGACGCTGCCGCTCCAGGCGGAAGAAGCGCCCGCGAGGCCCTCAACGAGGCGGTGCGGCGCGTCGGTTCCATCGCCATCGTCCATGAGACGCTGTCTCAGAACCTGGACGAGCGCGTCGAGTTCGACGAGATCGCCGACCGGGTGATCGCGATGGTCGCCGAGATCTCCCCGGGCCGGATCACCTGCCGGCGCAACGGCCGCTTCGGCATTCTGGACGCCGAGGTCGCGACCCCGCTCGCCATGGTCCTCACCGAGATCCTGCAGAACGCCCTGGAGCACGCTTTCGCCCCGGGTGACGAGGGCGCCGTCGAAGTCACCGCGGTGCGCGGCGAACCCAGGGCCGATGCCCGGCTCCTGATCACCGTCCGGGACGACGGCCGCGGCCTGCCCGAGGGATTCGATCCGCAGCGCGCCGGAAATCTCGGCCTCCAGATCGTACGGACCCTGGTGGAAGGGGAGTTGGGCGGCTCCTTCGACATGCTGCCGGGCTCCGAACGCGGCACGAAGGTGGTCCTCGACATTCCCGTACAGCCGTTGAAGTAGCCGTACGGCGGGAATGGCGGAAACCGGAGAAGGCCGGAATCAGGGGAAAGCCCGAAGGTGGAACAGCAGCGAGCCCCGGACCGAGGAAATCGGTCCGGGGCTCGAATGCTGTGGGTTACTGCTGCGTGCTGCGGCTCGGGAGCGGTGATTGCGTACGCTGTGTACGCGCCGCGTGCCTCAGGCTGTGCAGGTGGCTCAGGCGCTGGCGTTACGCGCCCGGTTGCGAGCGGCACGGCGCTTCATCGCGCGGCGCTCGTCCTCGCTGAGGCCACCCCAGACGCCGGAGTCCTGGCCGGACTCGAGCGCCCACTGCAGGCACTGCTCCATGACGGGGCAGCGGCGGCAGACGGCCTTGGCTTCCTCGATCTGCAGCAGCGCAGGACCGGTGTTGCCGATGGGGAAGAACAGCTCGGGGTCTTCCTCACGACAAACGGCGTTGTGACGCCAGTCCATGGCTGCTACCTCTCTCAGTGTTATGTGCGAGTTGCTTGTGAATGTGAACGCTTTCACGAATCCCCCCGCAAGGGAAGGGCCGACTGCCAGGTCAACTGGTGTGGTCCTTGTTACTGAGGAGGGGTTCTGGCTCTCAGTGGAGGCCGGTGTTGCGGGCCGTCCCGATCGCCAAGAAGAGACTCCCAAACCCCGGCAACGGATACAACCCCTTCCGGAAAGTTTTTTTTGATTCCTCGGTGTCGGCTAGGTCACAGCCGTACTTCTAAGGGGTGGATGCACGCCTAAACGTTCGAGTGAAAGGACTTTGGGCCCTTCCACTCACACAATCACACGCAGTGCACGGCGTACGCCTGTGAACGTCACGCTCGTACGCAGTCCCAGGTGGTCTCCGTCCATCTGGAGGGGGAGAGGGACCTTCGAATGCAAGGTGAAGTCGGTCAGGTCGTGCAGGGATACGGCGTGCTTGCCGCGCGGCCCTCGCTCGGGGGTCGAGGTGAGCAGCTGGGTGGCGTAGCGGGCCACCGCCGGAGTGGATAGACGGCGCAGTCCGAGGACGTCGAGCGCGGTCTCGAAGGAGGCCTCCGGGGACGCGTACACCGGACGATTGCCCAGGTAGGTCCAGGGGGAGGTGTTGCAGATTATGGAGAGGACGAGGTGCTCGACCGGCTCGGCGCCGGGGCGCTCCAGGGTGATCGTGCCGTGCCGGCGGTTCGGTTCCTCCAGGAACTGACGCGCCACCTGGCGCAGATAGAGGGCGTGCGTGGACCGCTTCCCTCGTTCCCTCTGCTGTTCGACCCGGCCGATGACACTCGCGTCGAAACCGAGGCCGGCGCAGAAGGTGAACCAGCGGGAGGGGACGGACTCGTCGTCCGTGCCCGGCGTTCCCGAGGCGAGCCCGAGGCTCACCGTGCGTGCCCGCCGCTCACGCAGGGCGTCGAGCAGGGCGCCGGTCGCCTCCACGGCGTCGTTCGGCAGTCCGAGGGCGCGGGCGAACACGTTCGTCGAGCCGCCGGGGACCACCGCGAGGCCCGGGAGCCGCTCGGGATCCGGCCCGTCGTGGAGCAGTCCGTTGACGACCTCGTTCACCGTGCCGTCGCCGCCGAGGGCCACCACGAGGTCGATGTTGCCCGAGTCGGCGGCCCGTCTGCCCAGGTCACGCGCGTGTCCGCGGTACTCGGTACTGACCGCCTCCAGCTTCATCTCGCTGGCGAGGGCGTGGATCAGGACGTCACGGGTGCGGGCACTGGTGGTGGTGGCTGCCGGATTGACCACGAGAAGTGCGCGCATGAGCGTCAGGGTACCTACCCCTCGGTACCGGGCCCAGTCCAGCCCGCTCCCTGGACGGCTCGCCCGGCTCCTTGAGCCCCGGCCCGCCCCCGCTACCCTGCCCTCTATGAGCAGTACGGAGCCCACGAACAGTACGGACCGGACCGCCGGCGCCCGACCGGCCGCCCGACCCGTCCGCCTTGCCGCGGCGGCGGTCGTGGCCGGTGTGGAGGCCCTCGGGCTCGTCGCCGGTGGCGTGTACATGATGGTGCACGCCCTGACCGGGACGTCCGAGGACCTCACCGGGGCCGCGACCGGAGCTGTGACCCTTGTCGCACTCGGTCTGATCCCGCTGGCCGCCGCCCGCGGTCTGTGGCTGTGCCGCTCCTGGAGCCGCGGCCCGGCCGTGATCACCCAGATCCTGGCCCTGCCGGTCGCCTGGCAGATGATCCAGGCGAACAGCGCGATGATCCCGGCCGGCGTCGTCCTCGGCGTCCTGGCCGTCGCCGGGCTCGTCCTCCTGGTGAACCCGGCCACGACCGAGGCGCTCGGCATCCGGCGCCCCGGTCAGCAGGCCTGAGGGGTCACTCCTCGACGAGGAGCTTCTCCCGCAACTGCGCCAGGGTCCGTGCCAGCAGCCGGGAGACGTGCATCTGAGAGATGCCGACCTCCTGCGCGATCTGCGACTGGGTCATGTTCCCGAAGAAGCGCAGCAGCAGGATCCGCTTCTCCCGGGGCGGCAGGTCCTCGAGCAGCGGCTTGAGCGACTCGCGGTACTCGACCCCCTCCAGGGCCTCGTCCTCCGCGCCGAGCGTGTCCGCGACCGCCGGCGACTCGTCGTCCGTGTCGGGGACGTCCAGGGACAGCGTCGAGTAGGCGTTCGCCGACTCCAGCCCCTCCAGGACCTCCTCCTCCGAGATCCCGAGCCGCTCCGCCAGCTCGTGCACGGTCGGCGAGCGGCCGTGCTGCTGGGAGAGCTCCGCCGTGGCCGTGGTCAGCGAGAGCCGCAGCTCCTGGAGCCGGCGCGGCACCCGGACCGCCCACCCCTTGTCACGGAAGTGGCGCTTGATCTCACCGACGACCGTGGGGGTCGCGTACGTCGAGAACTCGACGCCGCGCTCCGGGTCGAACCGGTCCACCGACTTGATCAGACCGATGGTCGCGACCTGGGTCAGGTCGTCCAGCGGCTCGCCGCGGTTGCGGAAGCGCCGGGCCAGGTGCTCCACCAGCGGCAGGTGCATCCGTACCAGCCGGTTGCGCAGTTCCGCCTTCTCCGGGGAGCCCTCGGGCAGCTCGCGCAGCGTGATGAAGAGGGCGCGGGCGCCGCTCCGGTCGTGCGGGTCCGGGGCGGCGGGGACGTCCGGTTCCTCGTCGTCCTCCTCGGCCTCGTCCCCGGGCTTCCCCGCGCCGGCGTCCGCCTCCGCGTCCCCGCCCGCGGCGGCATCGGCCTCCGCCGACCGCGGCTCCTCGGGAGCCGCGGCGGAGCCCTCCGCACTCGCGGGGCCCCGGGGGGCCTCGGAGACACCTGGTGTCTCGGGAACCTCGTGGTGCTGCTCGTGCTCGCTCATCTGGTCCGCCTGCTCCGTAGCGACCTCATACGGCCGTGCCTGCTGCTCAGGGATGCCGGCCGTCGCGTCCCCGCGCCTCACGCCGGGCCTGGCCCCGCGCCGCGCTGTTTGTACAGGCTGATCGAGACCGTACGGTCGTCGGCCACCGACGACTCCACCTTGCCGGCCAGTGCCGAGAGCACCGTCCAGGCGAAGGTGTCCCGCTCGGGCGCCCGGCCGTCCGTCGTCGGGGCGGAGACGGTCACGTCGAGGGAGTCGTCGACCAGCCGGAAGACACAGCTGAGGACGGACCCCGGCACGGCCTGCTGGAGCAGGATGGCGCAGGCCTCGTCGACCGCGATCCGCAAGTCCTCGATCTCGTCGAGGGTGAAGTCCAAGCGCGCCGCGAGACCGGCTGTGGCCGTACGCAGCACGGACAGATAGGCACCCGCAGCGGGCAGCCGGACTTCCACGAAGTCCTGGGTCCCGGGCTCGCCTGTGATCTGGGACACCCTCACCTCCAAGGTGGCGCAAGCTCATTCGGGGCTCGGGGGAAAGGGCCCCCCGAACCGGGCGGTACGCAGGGACTGCGCAGTCCGCCGTGACGCTATCGCGATCGGTCCCGCCGTGTCGCCGTCGGCTCCCGCCTCCCCCGTCACCGACCGTCACCCATGGTAGGCCCATGGGCGCGGACGGTGGGCAGGGGTCTGCGGGGGCCGGGAACGAGCGACCGGCGGAGGGATGACGTACCCAACCGGCGGGCGGGCGAACCGTCGGACGGCCGAATCGCCGGACGGTCGTACGACCGGACCGGCGGACGGCCGGACGATCCGGCCCGGACCGCGGGTCCGGGTCAGACGATCGAGCCGTCCACGAAGCACCAGCGCCAGGCCTCGCCCGGCTCGAACGTCCGCATCACCGGATGCCCGGTCGTGGAGAAGTGCCCCGTCGCGTGCCGGCCCGCCGAGGAGTCGCAGCAGCCCACGTGCCCGCAGGCCAGACAGAGCCGCAGCTGTACCGGATGTGTACCGTCCGCAAGGCACTCGGGACAGGTGTCGGCCAGCGGCGCCGGTTCGGGGCGCGGCATTTCGGCTACGTGCGGGCACTCGCTCATGATGGCCAGGTTACGTCGCGGCACGGACAGGGACGGGGCAGACGGGCATGGACGCACTGCAACTGGTGGCGCTGGTGGCGGCGAGCGCCGCGATCGCGGGGATCGCGCGCCGGACACCGGTGCCCGCCCCCCTGCTGCTCGTCGCGTCCGGTCTCGTCGCCTCGTACGTCCCCGGGGTGCCGGACTACACCCTCGACCCGCACATCGTGCTGCCGCTGATCCTGCCCCCACTCCTCTACACGGCGGCCGTCGACTCCTCGTATCTCGACCTGCGGGCCAACATCCGGCCCGTCGCGCTGCTCTCCGTCGGATACGTCCTCTTCGCCACCGTGGCCGTGGGCTGGCTCGCGTACGCCCTCGTCCCCGACCTGCCGCTGACCGCCGCGCTCGTGCTGGGCGCGGTGGTCGCCCCGCCGGACGCCGTCGCCGCCACCGCCATCGCGCGCAAGCTCGGCCTGCCGAACCGGATCACCACGATCCTCCAGGGCGAGTCCCTGGTGAACGACGCCACCGCCATCACCGCCTACAAGGTCGCCCTCGCGGCGGCCGTCGGCGAGGGCGTCGGCTGGGCGGGCGGCCTGGGGGAGTTCGCGCTCGCGGCCCTCGGCGGCATCGGCGTCGGCCTGGTCCTCATGGTGCCCATCCACTGGCTGCGCCGCAGCCTCGGCGACTCCCTCCTCCAGAACACGCTCTCCCTCCTCATCCCCTTCGTCGCCTACGCGGCGGCCGAGGAGGTCGGCGCCTCCGGAGTCCTCGCCGTCGTCGTGGTCGGCCTCTTCCTCGGCCACCGCGCCTGGCAGGTCGACTTCGCGACCCGGCTCCAGGAGGAGGCGGTCTGGAAGATGGTCGCCTTCGTCCTGGAGTCCGCCGTCTTCGCCCTGATCGGCCTCCAGCTGCCGTACGTCGTCCAGGGACTCGGCCCGTACGGGATGGGCGAAGCGGCCTGGTACGCGGTCGGCGTCTTCGTCGCCGTGGTCGTCGTCCGCTTCGTCTGGGTCTACCCGGCGACCTTCCTGCCCCGCTGGACGTCCCCGCGCATCCGGGAACGGGAGCCCGAGGTGGACTGGCGGGCGCCCCTCGTCGTCGGCTGGGCCGGCATGCGCGGCGTGGTCTCCCTGGCCATCGCCTTCTCCATCCCCGTCGTCACCGACGGTGTGGAGTTCCCTGCCCGCAACCTCGTCCTCTTCCTCACCTTCACCACCGTGATCGGCACCCTGGTGGTGCAGGGACTGACCCTCCCGCCCCTGATCCGGCTCCTGAAACTCCCCGGACGGGACACGTACGCCGAGACGCTGGCCGAGGCGCAGGCCCAGAGCGAGGCCTCGCGGGCCGCCGAGGAACGCCTCGACAAGCTCCTCGCCGACGAGCGCAACGCTCTGCCGAAGCCCCTCGCCGACCGGCTGCGCACGGTCCTCGAACGGCGCCGCAACGCGGTCTGGGAGCGGCTGGGCTCCGTCAACGAGGTCACCGGCGAGACGGCGGACGACACCTACCGGCGGCTGTCGCGCGAGATGATCGACGCCGAGCGTGAGGTCTTCGTACAGCTGCGGGACGCGCGCCGGATCGACGACGAGATGATGCGGACGCTGCTGCGCAGACTCGACCTGGAGGAGGCGGCGGCCTACCGCGAGGAGTCGGACGGCTGAGTGCCGCCGGGGCCGGTCTGCCCGGGCCGGTCCGGGGCGCCCGTCACCACGGCCACGAGCCGGGTGCCCGCCGGGTACGCGCCCTCCTCCGCGAGGGTCGTCAGGCCGTGAAGCATTTTGGCCACATACAGTCGCTCGATGGCGAGTCCGTGCCGCGCCTCGAAGTCGCGTGCGAAGTCCTCCAGAACGGGGGACGCGCGCGCGTACCCCCCGCAGTGGAAACGTTCGTCCAGCGTCCAGTCACCGCGCGGCCCGCCGAACGCCGCCTCCTGGAGGGCGCGGACCTCCCCGCCCAGGAAGCCGCCCTTGAGGACCGGGACGCCGAGCGCCCGCTGCCCGGGGGAGAGCCCGGCCGCGAGGCCCGCGAGGGTGCCGCCGGTGCCGCAGGCGACGGCGACCGTGTCCGCCACCCCGGCGAGCTCCCGTCCCAGCTCGACGCAGCCCCGCACCGCGAGCGCGTTGCTGCCGCCCTCGGGGACCACGTACGCGCCCGCGGGGGCACGGTCGAGGAGCCGTGCCAGGGTCGCCGGATCGTTCTTCGCCCGGTACGTGGTCCGGTCCACGAACTCCAGCCGCATCCCGTCCGCCGCGCACCGCGCGAGGGAGGGGTTGAGCGGGCGCCCGGCCAGCTCGTCGCCCCGGACGATCCCGACCGTGGGGAAGCCGAGCAGCCGCCCGGCGGCGGCGGTCGCCCGCAGGTGGTTGGAGTACGCGCCGCCGAAGGTCAGGACGGGACGTCCGGCGGCGGCACCCAGGTTGAGGGCGAGCTTGCGCCACTTGTTGCCCGGCAGGTCGGGGTGGATCAGGTCCTCGCGCTTGAGGAGCAGCGTGAGGCCGCGCCGGGCGAAGCGCTCGTCCTCCACCGGCTCCAGGGGGGAGGGGAGCCGGGGCCGGAGACGGGAGAGGTCGAACGCGTTCACCCGGCCATTGTCCGTGGCCGGCGGAGCCGTGGAACCGCCCCACGCGCGCTCAGCTCAGGACGTCGGCGATCCGTTCCCGCATCGAGGCCATCGTGAAGCCGCGCGGGTCGACCTTCCCCGGCTGCCACTCCCGGTGCCCGATCACCGAGCGCTGCGTCCAGCCGTGCACCCGGCACAGCGCCGCCGCCGCCTTCGCGATGGCATCCAGCTGGACCTTCGGCCACGGGTCCTTGCCGTCCCCGAGGTTCTCGCACTCGAAGCCGTAGAAGTACCGGTTGCCGTCCGTCGTGGCCTCGTCGTCCGGCGGTAGTCCCTGCTCGGCGATGACCGCCCGGAGCACCTCGTCGTCGCCGAGCCCCGCGTGGTTGGCGCGGCCGTAGCCGACGAGGTGGACCGTGCCGTCCTTGGCGATCACGCCGTGGCAGAGGGGTCCCGGCAGGGTCGCGTAGCCGTCCCGGCAGATCCGGACGGTGTTCGCGGTGCCCCGGGTCACGGTGTGGTGGATCATCACGCCGTACACGGGGCCCCAGGGGCCCTTGTGGTTGCGGTTGTGGGTGGACCATTCGCCGACCTGGACGACCGTGAGGCCTTCGTCGCGCAGCGCGTCGAGGAACCTGCTCGCCGACATGGGTGAGGACATGACCGACTCCCTCCGGAGGACGGGGTGAGCTTCCGGAATACCGGAGTCCGCCAGTCCGCTGCCATCCGTTCGGACGGTGTGCGAGCCGATCCGGACACCGGCCGATGGGGCGGGTGGGGCTCCGCTGTTCGGATGGAAATCACGTGACATGCCCCGAAGATCGTCGAACAGTCCCACCCGAATGTGTAATGGCGCCGACACGTTCCGTGCTGAAAGGCTTTCTCTCGCAACTCAGTCTTTTTCGAGGTCATACGAGAGGGAGTTCCATGTCCGTTGGTTCGGTTGGCGACGAGGTCCGCGCGGAGCAGCAGTCCCCGCAGCAGAGTCTCGGCACCGCCGCCGCGCGGAACCTCGCCACGACCACCAAGTCGGCACCGCAGATGCAGGAGATCACCTCGCGGTGGCTGCTGCGGGCGCTGCCGTGGGTCCAGGTGCAGGGCGGTACGTACCGGGTGAACCGGAGGCTCAGCTACTCCGTGGGTGACGGCCGGGTCACCTTCGTGCAGACCGGAGAGCGCGTCGCGGTCATCCCCGCCGAACTCGGCGAGCTCCCCGCCCTGCGCGGCTACGAGGACGAGGAGGCGCTGACCGAGCTGGCGTCCCGCTGCCGCCAGCGGGATTACGCGGCGGGCGAGGTGATCGCCGTCGCGGGCGAGCCGACCGACCGGGTCCACCTCCTCGCGCACGGCAGGGTCGAGCAGGTCGGCGAGGGGCCGTACGGGGACGAGGCCGTGATCGGCGTCCTCGCCGACGGCGCCTACTTCGGCGACGACGCCCTCGTCGACCCGGAGGCCTCCTG
Organism: Streptomyces sp. NPDC001728; assembly: GCF_040297565.1. Lineage (NCBI taxonomy): Bacteria > Bacillati > Actinomycetota > Actinomycetes > Kitasatosporales > Streptomycetaceae > Streptomyces > Streptomyces sp. NPDC001728. Next base: position 103,888 of record NZ_JBEOZK010000002.1, on the reverse strand, counting down.
GGAGTGGACCGCCCGCGCGGCCACCGCCTGTACGGTCCTCGAGCTCACCCGGGACGACGTGCGGAACCTCGCGGACCGCGCCGGCTCGCTCGCCGCCCACCTCGCGACGGTGGCCGCCCTGCCGGACCAGCGCACCAACACCTACGGCGAGGCCGCCATCGACCTCTCCGCCGGCCACGTCGGCGAGGCCGTCGTCCCGCACACGTACGTCGACTACGACGCCTCGCCCCGTGAGTACGAGCTGAGCGTCGCCCAGACCGTACTGAAGGTCCACAGCCGCGTCGCCGACCTCTACAACCAGCCGATGAACCAGACCGAGCAGCAGTTGCGGCTCACGGTCGAGGCGCTCCGTGAGCGCCAGGAGCACGAGCTCGTCAACCACAAGGAGTTCGGCCTCCTCGCCAACTGCGACTACGGGCAGCGGATCCAGCCCCACGACGGCGCCCCCACCCCCGACGACATGGACGAGCTGCTCTCCCGCCGCCGGGGCTCCAAGCTCTTCCTGGCGCACCCGCGCGCCATCGCCGCCTTCGGTCGGGAGCTCAACAAGCGCGGTCTGGTGCCCGAGACGATCGACATCAACGGCAACCGCATCCCGACCTGGCGCGGTGTGCCGATCTACCCGTGCAACAAGATCCCGGTGTCGGACGCCCGCACCACCTCGATCATCTGCATGCGTACCGGCGAGGCCGACCAGGGCGTGATCGGTCTGCACCAGACCGGCCTGCCCGACGAGATCGAGCCCAGCCTTTCCGTCCGCTTCATGGGCATCGACGAGCAGGCGATCATCTCCTACCTGGTCACGGCCTACTACTCGGCGGCGGTCCTCGTCCCGGACGCGCTCGGCGTCCTGGAGAACGTCGAGGTCGGCCGCTGGCGCTGAGTCCGACGACGCCCGGGGGCGGGGACCGAACCCTCCCGCCCCCGGGCGTTCCCGGCTCGTCGCCGCGCAGTACCGCCACGGAGGAAACGAAGGAAGTGACCGTGACCATGGCCAGCGCGGATGCCGTCACCGACGGTCAGGGGGCCGTGCGGCTCCTGGACCGGACGCGCACCGCTGTCAATCCCCAATTGCGCTCGACCGTCGAGACCCTGCCCGGCTCCATGCGGCGGGTCGCGATGTACCACTTCGGCTGGGAGCACGCCGACGGCACACCCGCCGCGGAGCAGCCGGGCAAGGCGATCCGGCCCGCCCTGGTCCTGGCGGCGGCGCGGGCGCTCGGCGCCGAGGAGGCCCAGGCGGTGAAGGCCGCCGCGGCTGTCGAGCTCGCACACAACTTCACCCTGCTCCACGACGACATCGTCGACGAGGACGTGACCCGGAGGCACCGGCCCACCGCCTGGACCGTCTTCGGCATCCCGGACGCGCTGATCGCCGGTGACGCGATGAGCGCGCTCGCGCTGCGGCTGCTCGCCGAGGACCCGCACCCGGCCTCGCCCGCCGCCGCCGCGCGCCTGGCGGCCTGCGTCATCGAGCTGTGCGCCGGGCAGCAGGCGGACTGCGCACTCGAACAGCGCGACCCCCGCGCGGTCACGCTCGACGAGTGCCTGGCCATGGCCACCGCGAAGACCGGGGCGCTGCTCGGCGCCTCCTGCGCCATCGGCGCGCTCTACGCGGGCGCGGCCGAGGAGGAGGTCGCGGCGCTCGACGCGTTCGGCCGGGAGGCGGGCCTCGCCTTCCAGTTGATCGACGACCTGATCGGGATCTGGGGCGACCCGGACCGGACGGGCAAGCCGGCCGGGGCCGATCTGGTCGCCCACAAGAAGTCGCTCCCCGTGGTGGCGGCGCTGACCTCGGGGACCCCGGCGGGCGAGGAGCTGGCCGAGATCTACGCCCGTCCGGTGCTGGACGCGGCGGCGGTACGGGCGGCGGCGGACGCGGTCGAGCGGGCCGGCGGGCGCGACTGGGCGCAGGCGCAGGCGGCCGAGCGGATGGGCCGCGCGGTCGAGTACCTGGCGCAGGCGGTCCCGGATCCGGCGGCGGCGGGAGACCTGCTTGCCCTGGCGGAGTTCGTCACGCGCCGCACACGCTGAGGACCGGCGGGCGCCTGTCGTCGGCCGGCGGGCCTCAGGCGGCGGGGACGATGCGGGTGACCACCGTCTCGATGAGCTCGTCCAGGTGCCGGTCGCCGTGCAGGTCCGGGACGGTGAAGTGGTCGAGCAGCAGTCCGGTGAGCGCGAAGTAGAGCAGCCGGACCGTGTCGGCGTCCCCGGGCATCCCGGCGGCGAGGTGCCCCCGGACGTTCTCGTCCAGGTCGGAGCGGAGCACCCTGGTGAGCTGGGTGCGCAGCTCGGGGCGGCGTACGGCTTCCAGGCGGAGTTCGAACAGCCCGAGGTAGCAGGTGCGCTCGGCCGTCAGACGCCGGGCGATCCAGCGCATCAGCTCCACCAGCAGCTCCCGGCTGGGCGCGGGGGCGAAGGCGGTCTCCACGGATTCCGGCGTCGGGGTCAGCCGTACGAAGATCCGGTCACCGACCTGGGAGAGCAACTGGTCCCGGTCGCGGAAGTAGTTGGACGAGGTGCCCGTGGGGACGCCGGCACGGGCGTCGACCGCGCGGAAGGTCAGCCCGCGGGCACCTTCGTCCGCCAGGACCTCGATCGCGGCGTCGAGCAGTGCCGTACGGCGTTCCGGGTTCTTGGCCATCTCGGGCTCCCTCCGGGTAGAGCGGATCTTCTCGAAAAAGGGTCTTGCGCAACCACTACAGGTGAAGCACTATAGCCGTCGTGGTTGCGATCGCAGCCGCGCTCCGAAGGAGAAGAGGACCGGCTTGCGCAAGCTCACGTATTACATCGCCTGCACCATCGACGGCTTCATCGGTGACCCCGAAGGCGATGCCTCGTCCATGTTCAAGTACTCGACCGGCGCGTACATGGAGGCCATGAGCGCCGAGTACCCCGACACCGTCCCGACGCACGCACGGGAGATCTTCGGGATCGACGCCGAGAACAAGCACTTCGACACCCTGATCCAGGGGATGCGGTCCTACCAGCTCGCCCTGGACATCGGCGTCACCAGTCCGTACAACCACCTGCGCGAGTTCGTCGCCACCCGCTCGCTGGCCGAGTCGCCCCACGCCAACGTGGAGCTGATCGCCGACGACCTCGTCGGCCGCGTCCGCGAACTCAAGGCCGAGGACAGCCCCCTGGGCATCTACCTCTGCGGCGGCTCGACCATCGCCGGCGAGCTCATCGAGGAGATCGACGAGCTGATCATCAAGACCTACCCGCAGGTCTACGGCAGCGGCATGCCGATGTTCGGCGCCGGCTTCGAGCCCCGCGACTTCGAACTCGGCGCGGTGCGCGCCTTCGACAACGGCGTGCTCGTCCGTACGTACGCCAGGCAGCGGTAGCGGCGACGGGCGCCGCCGCGCGGGGCGTCCTACCCTGGAACCATGGGTGATGAGGCGCCCCGCACGACGCGGGATCCCCGGGCCGAGTTCGACTGCCCGGCCTGTGGCCGTCGGCGGGCCACTGTGGCCACCCGGCACAAGGTCCTCGGGGCCTGGGTGCCGGAGTGGGAGGTCCAGCCCTGCCGCAATCCCGACTGCCCGCTCCACGAGCCCGCGGGCGCCGGCGCCGAGCCGGGGACCGGGACGGGAGCGGAAGCCGCGAGCACGCACGTGACCGGCACAAACGGCAAGATCGGGAGAAGTCCGGCCGCAGGGTGACCAGGCGCGCGCCGGAGCCGGTCATACCGCTACAGTCCGCGCATGTCATCGGAGTCGACGGAAGTCTGGACCGGCTGGTACCGGGACCGCAACGGCGCGGAAGCGCTGGTCATCACAGCCGATGGGCGGCACGTCACCGCCCGCATCAGGGGTATCGAGTACAAGGGCGAGGGCTTCGCCGCGCTCAGCGCGGACGGCGAGGGCGGGCAGCCCCTCACCGGCTGCGTCCTGGAGTGGGACCTGCCGCTCCCCGTCGTCGTGGACGGCGCCTCCCAACAGGCCACGCTGGCCTGTCTGCTGACGCTCGGCGAGCGGGGGGACCTCAGCCTGACGCTGCACTACGGCGGCGCGGCCTTCGAAGCGTGCGTCGCCGGGGGTGACTTCGACGGGGCGCTCGACCGGGTCCGGCGCCAGCTCCCGCCCGGCGCGGACTTCGGCCGCCGTCTGCTCCAGCCGGCCTGAGAAGCACGGGACGGCGGCGCCCCCTCGAACGCGGAGAGGGAGGGGCGCCGCCGTCGTCGTACGTGGGGGGCTCGGAACGGGCCGGGATCAGCCCGCGTACGGGATGGGCCGAGGGTCGGCCCGTGTGCGGGAAGGGGCCGGGATCAGCCCTTGAAGGCGGAGGTGAGGCCGTAGCGCCACAGCTGGTCGACGCGGGAGCGCTCCTGCGCGTTCGGCTGGGCGTTCTGGCAGGACGTACCGGGTCCGCCACCCGACATCAGCTCGCTGCACGGACCGCTGTAGTGGTCCGGCAGCCCGAGGACGTGCCCGGTCTCGTGGGCGGTCACACGGGTCGAGTTGTACTGCTGGTTCTGCTGGTAGTCGAGGAAGATGTAGCCGCCGCCGTGACCGTCGGTGCTCGCGTACGAGCCACGGGAGTCGTTGCCCTCGTAGTACGCGAAGTCCGGGTTGCCGCCCTCGACGAGACGGACGTTCGCCACCGAGCTGTTCCATATCTGCGCCGAGCGGGAGATCTGGGTGCGGAAGCTCGGCGCGTTGGCGGCACTGTAGACGACGGTGACGGCGGTCGCGCCGGGCGTGGCGGCACGCTTCTTCGCCACCGACTTCATGACGGCGTCGAAGAAGGCCTGATTGGCCTTGGCCTCCTCGGCCGAACCGGCGTACGCCACGGTGGCGTTGCCCGCGTGGACGGTACTCACGGCCGCCGCCGGGGCCGTACCGACGGAGGCGGCGAGACCGAGGCCGAGGGCGGCGGTCAGTACGGAGGTGAGGACCTTGGGGTGACGCATGGGGGGCTCCTCCTGTTGGGGTCGGAGAGAGTCTCGGGGCAGCCGGGCCGTGCGCGGATGATGTCAACCGCCGATAGCCCCACCGCATCACCCTCACCGGACCCGCCCGCGAAGGCCCCCGATACGACTCCGGATCACCTTCAACTGCCTTGGAATGAAAGGTGATTGAACGGTTCCGGGTGTCTGGTGCGACTCAGGGAGCCGCCCTACCCTCGGGGCATGGAGCTGGAGGTGAGACACCTGCGCGCGCTCTGCGCCATCGCGGACACGGGCAGCCTGCACAAGGCGGCCCGCCAACTGGGCATGACACAGCCCTCGTTGACCACGCAACTGCGGCGCATCGAGAACTCCCTGGGCGCCGAACTCTTCTCCCGGGGCCGGACCGGCTGCCGCCCCACCCCGCTCGGCCACTCCCTGCTCAGCCGGGCCCGCCCCCTCGTCGCCGACATGGCCGCGCTCGTCACCGAGGCCCGCGCCGCCGCCCGCGCCGACGGACCCGGACTCCGCGTCGGCTCCACCGCGAGCCGGGCGCTCCCCGGCTGGCTGCGCGGAATCCGCCGGCGCCTGCCCGGCACCGACGTCGGCCTCCGGATGGACGTCTCCGCCAACGCGCTGCTGCGCACGGTCGCCGCCGGCCAGCTCGACGTGGCCTTCGTGCACGAGGTCGAGGGCAGCCCGTTACGGGTCCCGGACGGCCTCCGGGGGCGCGTCCTGGTCGCCCGCGAACCTCAGTTCATCTCCATGGCCCGCGACCACCCGGCCGCCGCCGGGCCCGTGGTGGACCTCGCCGACCTGGCGGACGACCACTGGATGGTCGACCCGACCGTGGACGGCGAATGGGACGGCCTGCGCCGGGTCCTGGGCGCCGCGGGCATCGACCCGCCCCTGCTGCACGCCGACTACCACACGGCCGCCTCGCTCGTCGTCCTCGGCGAGGCCGTCGCCCCGTGCCAGCCGACGTCGGGCCCGCGCGAGGACATGGCCATCCGCCCCCTGCGCGGCGACCCGCTGGCGGTCCGGCTGCTGCTGTACGCGCGGCCCGGAGCGCCCCTGGACATCCTGTACGCGGAACTCGCCGCGGCGTACCGGGAAGTGGCGCTGCGGGCGGCCCCGTACCGCGAGTGGCTCCGCGGCCAGGGGGCGGCGCCGGGGGCGTTCGTGGGACCGGACCTGATGACGGCGTGAGGGCGACGGGGGCGGGTGCTGTGCCTCAGGGCGTACGGGGACCGTGACGGGCTCCTGACGAGGGCATGATGACCGCATGAGCGAACACGAACACGAGGACGGACCGGCCCTCGACCGCGCGCGGGCCGTGGTCCGGCACGCCCGCCCGGAGGACCTGACGCGGGTCGTGGAACTCATCACCGAGCACGCGGCGTACGAGAAGTCGGCCCCTCCGGCGCCCGGCCTCGCGGACCGCTTGACCGGCCTCCTCTTCGGCCCGGGCCCCGGCCCCGCGCGACTCCGCTGCCTGGTCGCCACCCTCCCCGACGGGACCCTCGTGGGGTACGCGACCTGCGCCCCGGAGGTCTCCACCTGGGACGGTACGGAGTACCTCCACATGGACTGCCTCTACCTCACGGAGACCTCCCGGGGCCACGGCCTTGGCCCGCTGCTGATGAACGCGGTGCGGGAGGAGGCGACGCGGCTGGGCCTCGCGGAGATCCAGTGGCAGACCCCGTCGTGGAACGAGAGCGCGATCCGCTTCTACGACCGCCTGGGAGCGACGTCGAAGGAGAAGCGCCGGTACAGCCTGCCGACGGAGTAGCCGCGTCCGGGCGAGGGCCCTGGCCGGTTTGCATCGGACGACGCCGACGGTTCACGCGCACGGTTTCGCAGGACAAGGTCCGCGACGCCCTGCTCGACTGGGCCGCGGACAAGCCGGACCGGCGCGGCACGCTCATGTGGAACAACGTCGGTCACCTCTTCCAGGCCTGAGGGCTTCCTTCCCGGGGCCGGGAAGGTGGGGCGCCCGGCGAGCTTCGAGCCGTGGGCCTGGAGGGCCTTCGGCCTTGCGGCCTCGCCCGAGCGACTCTCGGCCGGTCTCACGTGTCGGCTCATCGTTCTCGGGCAGGAGCGGGGAGGGCCGCAGTACGGTGGGGCCGCGCAGGTGGTACAGCTGTGCGAACGACTCCAGCACACGGCCGTCCGTGCGTCCCTGCCTGCCGCCCACCCCCCGGAGTTGCCGACGTGACCGACCTGTCCGCCGCCCACGACGCCGCCGTCACCGACCGGGCCCGCTTGGCCGGAAGCGCCTACAGCAGTGATCGGGATCTGGCTGCCCGCCAGTCGCTCTATCAGTGGCAGACGCCTCGTTACGACCTGCCCGGCATCGTCGCCGAGAAGCTGAACAACGTGCGCGGGCGCGTGGTCGATATCGGCTGCGGCAACGGCAAGTTCCTCCAGCGGCTCCGCCAGGACCGGCCTGACCTGGACCTGCTCGGCTTGGACATCGCGCCCGGCATCCTCGCCGGGGTCCCCGGCCCGGTCGCCGTGGCGGAGGCCACCCGTCTGCCGCTGGCCACGGAGAGCGTGGACGCCGCCCTGGCGCTGCACATGCTGTATCACGTTCCCGACATCGCCCAGGCGGTCCGGGAGCTGTCGCGTGTGGTGACCGGCGACGGGCTGGTGATCGCCTCCACCAACAGCGACCAGGACAAGGCCGAACTCGACGACCTGTGGCAGCGGGCCGCCGGCGACGTCCTCGGCACCGGACGCGGCCCCGCCCGAATCTCGCTCAGCGCCCGGTTCTCCCTGGAGAAGGCCCCGGCCTACCTCGGTGAGGAGTTCAGCCGGGTGGAGACCATCGAGCTGCCCGGCAGCATCACCGTCCGCGACCCCGAGCCCGTCATCGCCCACATGGCCTCCTACCGAGCCTGGGCGGATCAGCACGAAGTGCCCTTCGAGGCCACGATCGACCGGGCACGCACGATGCTCGCCGATGACATCGCACGGCACGGGGCGTTCGAGATCACGTGTCGGGGCGGCATCCTCGTGTGTCGTCGCTGAGATCCGACTCGGCTACCGGCGACGCCCGCGCTCCGTGGGCCGTTCGCCTACCGGCTTGGGAGTGGGCTGAGACGTGGGTGTGGTCGCGCGGGTGCTCCGCCTGCGCGCGGCCTCTACACGCAGGTTCGGCTGAGCGGTGATGCGCCAGTTGAGGACCTCGGCGGGGTGCTCAGCGCTTTCGATCTCTCACCCGCAAAGGCTGCCCTACCCGCTCCGCCGCAGGTCAGATGGCCTTTCGTCGCACGCATTAGACGCTGAAACGGAATGCCTGCGGCCCGATCCTGACCTGCGTCGGGGGGCCCAGCAGGGCCCTGACGCGACTTCCTCGTTGGTGTGTTGGTCTCCCACGGCCTCCTGCGGGTGTCCTGCGGGCTTTCTGCGGACCGATTCGACCACCGCGGGCGGGCCAGCATCGCCGTTTCCCGGGCCAACCCCGCGACCAGTGCGGCAACCCTGCTCTGCCTCACCTGACAGCGGGCCGATGTTCTCTTCGCAATGCTCCCGACGGCACCTTCCGGCAACGACCTCGGCAAGTCCGGGTCGAAGCAGCAGCTCACGGCTTCCCACAGCGGATCAGCCACTCCGCCGTGCTGACCGGCTCTACGACCCGACAATCCCCGTTTCCCGTACCCGAAGGCATAGAGACGGTGTCCCTGCTGTCCCGAGCAGGGACACCGTCTCGCGTGTGTGTCCCGCTGGAGGCCGGCAGGGCGTGACCGAGTGGCACTCCCGGACCCCCTGAGGCATGCAGGGGATTTCCCTGATTCCCCCGAGGGGCCGAGTCCCTAGGGTGATCGGCACCGCTTCCCCTCCTGAAGGGGCGAGGCGGTGCTCCCCACTAGCAGCTCGCAGGCACACGGTGCCGGGCACCAGAGATCCCGAGGTCTTGTCATGCGCAAGTCACCAAATCCTTCACGGAGAACCCTGCAGGGTGTCCTTCTGTCGACCGCAGTCGCCACCGCCCTCGCGGTGACGACGGTCGGTGTGGCATCACTGGCGTCGGCGGCCCCAGTCGACCCGGCGCCACGCAGCACCATCGCGATCCAGGGCCTCGACGCGCCCGAGCGCATCGCCGACAGCTACATCGTGACTCTCAAGGACGGCCAGAGCCCGGCGTCCAGCGCCGACCGCCTCGCGAAGAAGCACAAGGGCAAGGTCAAGCACGTCTACCACGAGGCGCTCAAGGGCTTCTCCGTCAACATGAGCGAGGACGACGCTCGCGCGCTGGCCGCCGACCCAGCCGTCGCCCGGGTCGAGGTCAACCAGATCATCAGCCTGATCGAGCCCGGCGCGTCGGCGCAGGGCAACGGCCGGGGCCCCAAGCCCAAGCCGACCCCGACGCCGACGCCGACGCCGACGCCGACGGACCCGACGCCGACGCCGACGGACCCGACGCCGACGCCGACGGACCCGACGCCGACCCCGACGGACCCGACGCCGACCCCGACGGACCCGACCCCGACGGACCCGGGCACGGGCCCTGGCCCCGGCGATGTCCAGGTCGACCCGCCGTCCTGGGGTCTGGACCGGATCGACCAGACCGGCCTGCCGCTGGACTCCTCATACACGTACCCGGCCTTGGCCTCCAACGTCCACGCCTACATCGTCGACACGGGCATCCGGACCACCCACACCGACTTCGGCGGCCGGGCCACCTGGGGCATCAACACCTCCGGTGACGGAGTCGAATCCGACTGCAACGGTCATGGCACCCACGTCGCCGGCACCACCGGCGGCGGCAAGTACGGTGTCGCCAAGGGCGTGCAGCTCGTTGCCGTCAAGGTGCTCAACTGCTCGGGCAGCGGCACGACCGCGGGTGTCGTCGCGGGTATCGACTGGGTGACCACCAACGCGGTCAAGCCCGCCGTGGCCAACATGAGCCTGGGCGGTTCGTTCAGCGTGGCCATGAACGACGCCGTGGCCCGGTCGACGGCCGCAGGCATCACCTACGCGGTCGCGGCCGGCAACAGCAACGTCGATGCCTGCAACAGCTCGCCCGCCTCCGAGCCCTCGGTGATCACCGTCGGCGCCACGACCTCCGCGTTGGACACGCGCGCGTCCTACTCCAACTTCGGTCCCTGCCTGGACATCTTCGCGCCCGGCAGCACCATCACCTCGGCCTGGAACACCGACGACACGGCCACCAGCACCATCAACGGCACCTCGATGGCGTCCCCCCACGTCGCGGGTGACGCTGCCCTGATCGTCGCGCAGAACCCCACCTGGACGCCGCAGCAGGTCCGGGACGCGATGATCAACGAGGCCACCACCGGCGCCGTCAACCAGCCCGGACTCGGCTCGCCCAACAAGCTGCTGCACACGACGGCCTCCAACGTCGCCAACGACTTCTCGCTGTCGCTGGGGTCCTCCTCGGGCGCCGTGACCGTCGGCCAGTCCGTCACCACCGACATCACGACCGCCGTCACGCGGGGTGTGGCCGAGAGCATCACGCTCACGGCCCTGGGCACGCCGGCGAACGCCACAGTGACGTTCAGCCCCGCGTCGGTCACCGCGGGCGGCACCTCGACCATGACCATCGCCACCACACCCGAGACCCCCAACGGCACCTACGAGATCCGGGTCATCGCCACTACTCCCTCCACCAGGCGCGCCGCCTCCTACACGCTCGTCGTGAGCGGCGGCCCCTGCGAGAGCGGGCAGAAGCTGGCCAACCCCGGTTTCGAGGAGGGCGCCACTGGCTGGACGGCCAGCCCCGTGTCCCTGATCACCAACGACACGACGACCTACACCCCCCACACGGGCCAGTGGTACGCGTCGCTCAACGGCCGTGGCACCACGGGCATGGACAGGTTCTCCCAGAACGTCCGCATCCCCGCGGGCTGCGGGCCCGCCACGCTCAACTACTCGCTGCGCGTGGCCAGCAAGGAGGGCAACACCCGCGCCTGGGACTTCCTCCGGGTCCAGGTCTGGTCCGTTGACGGGACGCTGCTCGGCACCCTGAAGACGCACACCAACATCGAGCAGTCGGCCGGCTACGTCCGGCACAGCGCCGACCTGTCAGCGTTCGCGGACCGGACCGTGATGATCCGCTTCGTCGGCACCGAGGACTCCAGCCTCCCGACCTTCTTCCTGCTCGACGACATCACGGTGGACGTCGCGGACTTCCAGCCGTAGGCCGGATCAGTCAGGGGCGTTTGAGTCCCTGACGGCCTCCCCAGCGTCCGGTGCCCGCGTCCGCGGGCACCGGACGCTTCGCGTTCACCGACCATTGCACCCCCCACCACCAGTGGTTATGGTCATCCGGCAGACCTGCTGACGCCGGAACCAAGAGGGCGGGCCATATGACTGAACACGCCCTGCACTCGCTCAACGGCCCCGCGGGCGGGCCGTTTCTCATCGGCAGGACGGAGCTGCTGGTATCTGTCGAGGCGCGCGTAGCAGCCGGACACCGGGTGCTTCTCACCGGTCCGAGCGGCATCGGCAAGAGCGCCGTACTCGATGCCCTGGCCGTGGCGGCCTGCCATGCGGGCGGTCGGGTGCTTCAGGTCATCGGTGCCGAGCACGACAGATGGATGGCCGGCACGGCACTGGCCGATCTGCTGCGGCAGATCCCCCACCGCTTCGTCCGCCAGATCCCGGAACGGCTGCGGGCGGCGGTGGACGCCACAGCACTGCGGGTGCACGACGGCGCGTCCCGGGGCGGCCCGGAGCCGCGCGAGAGCCGGCTGGCGTGGCAAGCGCTGCTCGAATGCCTCGCTGCCGAGGAGCCGGTGCTGCTGCTCCTCGACAACGCCCAGTGGATCGATACGACTTCCTCCGACATCCTCGCCTACGCCACCCGCCGTGTGACGGGTGACCGGTTCCGCGTGGTCGCCGCCGCCCGCCCCGGGCCGCGGGTCCTCCCGGACGCCGAGGAGATTCCCGTACCGCCACTCACCCCCACGGAGTCGGCAGAACTCCTGGCGGAGTACGCGCTGCCCGAGCGCGTCGTCAACAAGCTGCACGCCGATTCCGGAGGCAACCCGTTCCTGGCGTTGGCGCTCGCCGGAGCCTTCGGCGACCGGCCCCCGGGGGGCCGTCGCCCGGTGCCGCTGCCGCCCTTGCTGCACCGGCTGATCGCCGACCGGCTCGGCGTACTGCCCACGCAGGCCCGGGCCACCGTCCTGACGGCCGCCCTGGCCGGCCGGCCCACCGTCGAACTGCTGCGCAGGGCAGGGCGCGAACACGCCGATGTCGTGGCCGCCGCCGCGGCGGGGCTGCTCGTGAATGACGGCGGCGCAATCCGCTTCACCCCGCCGACCGCCGTCGGCGTCGTGGCGGACTTGGCGTCGGCGGCCGAACGGGCGCGCGCCCATCTCACCCTGGCCGCCGTCGTCACCGACGCCGCCAGCCGCGTCCGGCACCGGGCTCTTGCCTCGTCGAGCCCCTTCGCCGCCCTCACCCGCTCGCTGGTGACCGCTGCCGAGACCGCCTGCCGCAACGGGGCCCGGGCACTGGGGGCCGAGCTCTACCTGCTGGCCGCCGACCGCACCCCGGCCGACCGCGACGCGGAACGACTGGAGTGGCTGGTCTGCGCTGCCGAGGTGGGAGCCGCCGGCGCCCTTCCGGACATCGTCCACCGCGCTGCGGACGCCGTACTGGGCGCCGACGCGCAACCCTCCCAGCGGGTCCGGGTCCGGCAGGCGCTGATCGACCTCTCCGGCCAGGCCCTCGCGGAGATGGACGAGGTGTTCGCCGGGGCCCTCGTGGACGCCGGGGACGACCCGGCGCTGCTGGCTCCGGTGCGTTTGCGTCTGTCATGGACGGCGATGGTCAAGGGCAAGCACGAGGCCAGTGGCGTGGAGGCCGCGTCCGCCGCGGAGCTGGCCCGTACGGCCGGGGACGCCACGACCGAGGCGATCGCCCTGACGATGAAGGCCATCGCCGCCCGTGTCACCGGCCGCCCCGCCGAGTCCGAACAGGCGCTCGCCGCCGCCCTCGCGTTGCCGGACGTGGCGCCCCCCGGGCTTCTGCACGTGACGCCGCGGTTCAACGCGGCCCGTTTCGCGTTCTTCGAGGACCGGCTCTTCGAGGCCCGCACCGACCTGCTGCGCATGCTCGCCCATGCCGAACGCGGTCTGGACGACGAGCTGGTGGTGGTCCTGCGCTCGGTGGCGGAGGTCTCGGCCCGGATGGGGCGGTGCAGCGAAGCCTTCGATTTCGCCGACCGCGCGGTACGCGTCGTACGGGAACTCGGCACGAGCCCGGGGCCCGCCTGGTACACGCGCGCGGTGGCCGAACTCGCCGGAGGCTGCCTGGAACGCGCCACGGCCTTCGCTGAGCAGTCCGTCCGGGCTTCGCAACAGGAGCAGGACACCATCTTCCTGGGCCGCGGCCTGCATGTGCTCGGACAGGCGCTGATGCGCTCGGGTGACGTCCCGGGCGGCGTGGCGATGCTGGAGCGCGTGCGCGACGCGGAGCGCGCGCACGGGATGCAGGCCCCCGTGCTCCTGCGCTGGCATGCCGATCTCGCTACCGGACTGGCCCGCCTGGGCAGGATGCGGGAGGCATCGGAGCTGATCGCCGACACCCACACCGAACTGACCCGGAACGTCCCCGATCCGTCCGCCTGCGCCGTGACCTTTCAACTGCACCGGGCACAGGCCGTGCTGCGGGCGTCCGGCGGCGACCTGGACGACGCGATCACCCTGCTGGACGAGGCTGAGCACGGCTTCTCGGTGCTCGGGCAGCCGCTGGAGCAGGGGGAGTGCCTGCTCGTCAGAAGCGCGATCGAGCGCCGTAGACGACGTTCCGCGCCCGCCCGGCAGGCCGCCTCCGCAGCGCTGACGCTGTTTACCGGCTGCGACGCCCGGCCCTGGCGGCAGGAGGCGGCCGATGCCCTCGAACGCTGCGACACCGGCCGCCCGGACGAGTCACGCGCCGACGACCAGGCCGCACCGGGGCGTCGGCTCTTCGAGTCCCTTACTCCCACGGAGGAGCAGATCGCGGTGCTTGTGGGTGAGGGCGCCACCAACCGCGAGGTGGCGGTGCGCATGTTCCTGAGTGCCAAGACCGTCGAGTACCACCTGACCCGCGTGTACCGCAAACTCGGCGTCCGCTCCCGCACCCAGCTCGGCTCACTGCTGCACGCGGCGCGTGAGTGAGAGTGCCGTGCTCCGGTCCCCGGATGCAACGGCTGCGAAGTGCCTGAGCCCCGGACTGGCCGGGAGGCAGAGCTCCGGCGCGGGGTCAGCGGTGCCGACCGTGCGCTCCGGGCCTCGTGGCCACTGCCATGGCCGGAGGGTGTGGCGTGGCCGACACGGGCGAGGCGCCCCTGACGGAGCTTCGCCTGCGAGCCGCTTGGGCCTGCCGGTTCGGCTGAGCCGTGATGCGCCAGTTGAGGACCTCGGCCGGGCGCTCCGCGCTGTCGAGTTCCCGCTGGGTGCCCAGCTCGGCCAGGAGGCGGCGGGGGTTGTGGCCGGCGGTCTCGGCGTGGGCGAGGGTGGTGGTCAGGGCGGTCCAAGTGGGGTCGGCGAGGATGCGGTCGGCGTGGTCGGGGAGGGCCGCGCGCACGTCCTGTTCGTAGCGGCGGGCGGTTGCGTCTCGTGGTGCGAGGCGGGCCAGGTCAGCCAAGACGGGTGCGGCGGCCTGCTGGTAGCCCGCCTGGAGGTGGCGGAGGGCTTCTTCGGCTGCGGCGGCCTGTTGTTCGTGGCCGCGCTGTTCGTGCCAGTTGGCGGCGGCGCGGGCCAGGTGCATGGTGGCGAAGAGCAGGGCGATGGCGAGCCCGCCCGGCTCGTTGGAGGCGTAGGCGAGTTCCTTTGCGGCCTTGCGCAGGGCGGTGGCGGCCTGGTGGTCGGCGCGGGTGGCGGAGCGACGGGCTCGGTTGAACGCCATCGTCGCCGCTCGTAGTTCCGCCCGGTGAGGGCCGGTCGTGGCGCTGGCGATGTTGTACAGGGCATCGCCGAAGGCGGCCAGGTGGCCCTGGGCGGCGGCATCGTCATCGGAGGCGAGGACGGTGCGTGCGGTGTGGATGGCGGTGGTGGTGTGGCGCCATGGGTCGGCGGGGTCCGCCACGTACCGCGGGTGGTCGGCCACCTTCTGGTCGGGGAGGCGTTCGCGTAGGCGGTTGATGGAGAGGTCGGGGGCGAGTTTCGAGCCGCCGTACCAGATGGGTTCGTCGGCCGCGTTGGTGTCGCCAGGTGCGGCGAGGCTGTAGCCGATCACGTCGCCGGTCTCGGGGCCGAGGCGTGTCTTGACCTTGATGCCGAGGGACTGCAGCACGGTGAAGTAGTCGGCTTCGTTGCGTACGGTGGCGGCGACCGCGTACGCCTGCTCGCGCAGCCAGTGCCGTGCCGTGACCGTCTGGCCCTGGCGCTCGGCCTTGGCGCGTTCGGCGCCGGTGGGAGTGCGGGGCGCGGTGAGGTCGCCGGACTTCAGGCGGCGCAGGCCGAACTCGGCCTCGATCTTGCGGCACTTGGCTTGGGCCCGCTGTCCGTCGTGGTGGATGCGCGGGCGGCGCCCGTCGGCGCGGACGGTGGTGGCCATGATGTGGATGTGGTCGTCGGCGTGGCGCACGGCGATCCAGCGGCACGCCTTCTCGTCGCCTTCGGGGGCGATGCCGGTGGCGTGCACAATCCGGCAGGCGACCTCAGCCCACTCAGCGTCGGTGAGGTAGCGGTCGCTGGGCGCAGTACGGACCGGACCTCCAGCACGGCCTCGGCGCGCTCGGGCACGGGATGGCTGCGGTGATCTGGTTGAGGTTGCCGCCGATGCGGTTCAGCGCCACCGTGTGCGCCTCGACGGCCTCGATCAGCGGGCGGACCGGGTCGTCCTCCGGGCTGCCGACCAGCCCTGTCTTGCCGAGGGCGACGGCGAGGGCGGCGTCGCCGACGAATCCGGCGAACTTCTGACCGCGCTGGTGAGCGGCGGCGCTGATCACGCTTACAGCGGTCCGGGTGAAGCGGATGGTCTTCTCCTGGTCGCGCTTCTCCACCGTGCGCTTGCGGTTCATCAGCGCGGGCAGGACGGGGGCATCGAGATCCCGCCAGGAGGGCTGCTCGACAGGCGGTGGGACGTCGGCCGGCGGCTGAGTGCTCGGGGCGACGGCGTCGGGTGCGGGCGGGCAGCTGGTCTCGGCTACACCCTCCTCCGGCTCGGGCGCCCCCTGGCGCTCGGCCTTCTCCTCCGCCACCCCTGGGGCGTGGGCACGCGCGGACGAAGCCTCGTTATAGGCTCGTTCGCTCCAGCTTGCTGCTGATCGGCGGGTCAGGCCGAAGAATCCCCTGCGTCGGCGGGCGGGGGCGTTGTCGGTGCTCGTTTCGGGCATGGCGGTGCTCCGGTGGTCGTGTGGGGTGGGGCTTCGTCACGTCCGTCGCATCCGTCCCGTCGCTGGTCAGGACAGGTACGGAGGCGGTCTCAGGTACGGGGTGATCCGTATCGGCGAGGAACTCCGTCCCCGCGCTGACCTGCGCGGGGACGGATGCGACGGATTGATACGGAGCTGGTGTCAGCGCGTGGGCCTGGGGCCGGCAGGCCCGCCGGGCAGGCCGATGGGCAGCGCCCCGGACGGAGGGGAGGGCGGCTTGCCTGGGACTCGACGTACGGGCGCGGTCTTCTCTGCTGCGGGTGCCGGCTGGGCAGGGTCGGGGCAGTAGCGGGCCCAGGCGTCGAGGAACTGGTTGCGGGCGTACGCCTTGGCCTGCCTGCCGTTCTCGAAACGGTGGTTGGCCGGGCTGATGCCGAAGTCGCGCGGCAGGTTGGCCAGGTGGTAGGCGTTCAGGCCCTTGGTGCCGTACTCGGCCCAGGGTGCCTCGGCGTCCTGGACCAGGGCGGCGAGCAGGTCGTGGCTGCGCAGCGCCTCCGTGTCGCCCTGGTGCTCGAAGACTCGGCGGATGTCCCGGAGCAGCCGGGTCTTCAGCGTCGTCTGCTCGTCCTGGACCACCTCGTTCCTGGTCATCGCCAGGCAGGCGGCACGGGCTTGGACGGGCCAGTGGCCGCCGGCCAGGTCGGCGACGATCACCAGCGGCTCCCACGTATCGGCGGCGCGGTCCTCGACCGGCATCGGTGGCACCAGTCGGTGCGCTGTCCCGCGCAGCGGGGTCAGCCACGCGGCCAGCCGGTCCCGCAGCGCGTTCAGTTCCGGGACGGAGTGCCGGGAGCGGAAAGGGAGAGACCTTCTCGCCGGACCTGCGCTTCTGCATGCGGAGAACGACGGCCCGGTCCGTGATCGTGTCCGGCAGGTCGCCGATGCCCGCCAGCGCCGCCATGGCGAAGGTCGGGAACGCGGTCGGCTTGTGCTCCGGACCGGAGATCCGCCAGGCGGGCCGGTTGCGCTGGTGTCCGGCGTTCAGCAGGCCACGAAGGTCCTCCTTGTCGCCGGCCTTGGGGCCGAAGATGGTGTCGGCCTCGTCCACCAGCAGCGTCGGCGGGTCCTCGCCGATGATCCGGAAGACCACCGCCGGCGAGGTGTTCACCGTCATCATCGGCTTGTGTACGGTCTCGTGGAGCACGTCCAGGACCCGGGATTTGCCGCAGCCCTTGGTCGGTCCCACCACCGCCAGGCGCCCGCGCGTGCTGGAGGGCGGGCTGGATGTGGGAGGCCGCAACCCACAGCGTGACCGCCGTCAGGGCCTCGTCGCTCGGCAGTACGACGTAGCGGCCGATCGCGGCGCGCAGCTCGTCCAGTACGGCGGCCCCGTCCTGGTCCTCGTCCGCCTTGAGGCTGGCACGCTCGCGGTCCCCAGTCCCCGGTCCGGGTTCCGGGGCCGTCCCCGCAGCACCGTGGTCAACCCGGACCGACGGTCCGGGTTCGACACTCGAATGACCGGAACTCTCCGTCCGCCCCTCAGTTTCCGGACCGGGTCCATGGTCCGGGTTCCCGGTCCGGTCGGTCAGGCCGCTGAGCCGCGCGTCTTCCGTCGGCCCGGGTTCCTGGTCCGGGTTGGCCGGAACTCCGGTCCGGGTTCCGGTCGCGGACCGGTCCGGTTCCGGGCCGACCGGACCAGCGGCACGGTCCGCTTGTCCGCCGGTCCCCGGAGAGACGGACCGGCCGTCCGCTCGGTCCGGACCGTGCCACGGGATGCCTTGGCCGGGGACCGCGGGGGTGGGCCAGACGACCTTGTGGGATGTGTTCGAGGTGGCGGGGG
The DNA here is from genome assembly GCF_040297565.1 of Streptomyces sp. NPDC001728. Lineage (NCBI taxonomy): Bacteria > Bacillati > Actinomycetota > Actinomycetes > Kitasatosporales > Streptomycetaceae > Streptomyces > Streptomyces sp. NPDC001728. Next base: position 85,876 of record NZ_JBEOZK010000002.1, on the reverse strand, counting down.
ACGTAGAGTCCTCCATCGACGTTCCTCTCAGGTGAGGGACGGGACGGGCAAGGTCCCGCCTCTCACCGGTTCGTTCGTTCAGGGATGGGCGACGTACAGCACGACCGAGCTGGCGGATCGGGTGACCGGAGCCGGCGTCAAGATGAACCAGACAGCGGTCTGGCGTATCGAGAACGGCACCCCCCGTCGGCGCATCAACCTCGACGAGGCCCTCGCCTTCACCCGCGTCTTCGAGCTCCCTCTCGAAGAGCTGATGTCCCCGCCCCTGGAGGGGCTCGACATCGACAGCCGGCGCCTCGTCCAAGAGGCCGTCGAAGCGTTCTACGAGGCCCGAGACGCGCGCGACCGCCTGCACCGCGCCGTGGTCGCCATCGCCGACCACATCAAGGCCCACCCCGACAGCTCGCGGGCCATCCACGAGCAGTGCCTCCGCCTCATGGGCGACGAGCGGGACGCTCGCACCCTCAGTAACGACATCGCGGACGGCGGCCACTACTGACAACCGACACGAAGGAGAGGCCACTTGGCCAACATCCAGAAACGCCCCAACGGCAAATGGCGGGCCCGCTACCGCGACCTCGACGGCAAGGAGCACGCTCGCCACTTCGAGCGGAAGCTCGACGCCCAACGCTGGCTCGACGAGGTCACGGCCAGCATGGTCACCGGCCAGTACGTCGACCCGCGCGCCGGCCGCGTCACCTTCGAGAAGTACGCCGCGAAGTGGGAGGGCTCGCTCATCGCGAGCGAGGCGGGCGAGCGCATTACCGACAACGCGCTCCGGCTCCACCTCGTACCGGCGCTGGGCGCCCGCTCCATGGCGGCGATACACCGCAACGACATCCAGGTGCTCTTCAAACACCTCTCCGACCAGCTCGGCCCCGGCAGCGTGCGGAACGTCTACGACGTCCTCGTACGCGTCATGACCGCGGCTGTGGACGACAAGGTCATCGCCTCCAGCCCGTGCCGCCGGATCACCCTCCCCGCCATGCCGGATGAGGAGGTCACCCCGCCCACGGTCGAGCAGGTCGAGGCGATGGCGCGGGTGATGCCGCCGTACATCTGTGCGGCGATCGTCACCCTTGCCGGATCAGGGCTGCGCATCGGTGAACTGCTAGGCCTCAAGGTGTCGGACGTCGACTTCAAGGGCGGCACCATCCGGGTCGACCGGCAGCGGCTTCAGTCCGGGAAGATCGGCCCGCCGAAGACCGCCAAGTCCCGGCGTACAGTCCCCGTCGGCGAGGTCGTTACTGACGCGCTCCTCGCGCATCTCGCCGCACGTCCGTCCAGGGAGTGGCTGTTCACGATGGAGGAGGGTGAGCCGCTCAACTATCGGTGCTGGAAGACCGAGTGGAATGGCGCCCGCAAGGCGCTCCAGGCGGCCGAGAACGAAGTCGCCGAGCGCGAGGGCCGTAAGGCCGTCGAGCTGCCGCACATGGTGACCCACGACCTGCGGCACTTCTACGCCTCCGCGCTCATCGCCGGAGGCGCGAGCGTCAAGCAGGTGCAGCTCGTCCTCGGGCACGCGTCCGCCGTCATCACCTTGCGGATCTACGCGCACCTCTGGCCCGGGGAAGAAGACCGCACCCGGGCCGTCATGGACGCCGTGCTCGGCGGCCTGCGGACCGGGTGCGGACAGGTAGGCAGCCTTACCCGCGAAAGCGCAGGTCAGGCGGCCTAGGCTGAGATCAAGCCTTCTTGGTCTCCCAGAAGATACGGTCGATCTCGGCGATGAGTTCCAGCGCCTTCTCGCCCGTCTTAGGGTCCGTCGACGCCTTTGCGGCCGAGAGGGCCTTCAGAGTGTCGTTGACCAGCTGGTTGAGCTCGGGGTACTTCTCGAAGTGCGGGGCCTTGAAGTAGTCGCTCCAGAGCACCGACACGTGGTGCTTCGCGAGCTCCGCGCGCTGCTCCTTGATGACCGTGGCGCGGGCGCGGAAGTGCGCGTCCTCGTTCGCCTGGTACTTCTCCTGGACAGCCTTGACCGACTCGGCCTCGATGCGGGCCTGGGCCGGGTCGTACACGCCGCACGGGAGGTCGCAGTGGGCGCTGACCTTCACCTTGGGGGCAAACAGGCGGGAGAGCATTGAGCCGTCCTTCCTCGTGATCGTCTTCTCAGGTGGGACATTACTCGGTGAGAAGGGCGTTTTCGCGGGCGCCCCCTGGGGCTTAGGTCAAAAGTCCAGGGTCACCATGGGACTCGTGTACGAGTGGACGAGCCGACGCAGGAGTGGAGCGAGAGGTGCCGGATGACGGGATCGGGGAGTGAGCGGGTGGCGGAGGCCGGGGCTCCGTTCGGGATCGCCGAGGTGACGGGGGTGTCGATGGTGCCGACGCTGCTCCACGGCGACCAGCTGCTCGTGCGGTACGGCGGCCGGCTGCGGCCGGGGTGCGTGGCCGTGCTGCGGCATCCGCTCCAGCAGGATCTCCTCATTGTGAAGCGGCTGATCGAGCGACGCGACGGCGGCTGGTGGGTGCTGGGGGACAACCCGGACGCCGAGGGGGACAGCCGCGTCTTCGGGGCCGTACCGCCCGAGCTGGTCCTCGGGCGGGTGCGGGCACGCTACCGGCCGCTGACGCCGGGGCGTCAGCGGTCCTGGGGGGTGACGCTCTCCTGGCTGTTCTCCGCGCTCAGGCCGGTGGGGTCCGGCCGCTCGGCCTCCTGGCGCTTGCGGGCGCGGTAGGCGGCCACGTTCGCGCGGGTCGCGCAGCGGTCCGAGCAGTAGCGGCGGGAGCGGTTGGTGGAGGTGTCGAGGTAGGCGTTGCGGCAGGGCGGGGCCTGGCAGAGGCCGAGCCGGTCGGCGCCGAACTCCGTCAGGTGGAAGGCGAGCCCCATCGCCGCGATGGCCGCGTAGCCCGCGGTCGCGTTCGAGGGGTGGTCGGCGAGGTGCATGTGCCACCGGGGGCGGCCGTCCTCGTCGAGGGTGTCGTGGCCGGAGATCTGGGGGCTGACGGGAAACTCCAGGAGGAGTGAGTTCAGCAGGTCCACGGCGCCCGTGTGGTCGCCCTCGTCGGCCGCGGTGAAGATCGCCCGCAGCCGGGTGCGTACCGCGCGGAAACGGGTCACGTCGGAGTCGGTGGCCCGGCGCGCCATCTGGGTGGCGGGGCCGAAGAGTTCGCGGATCACCTCGACGGAGGTCAGGGCGTCCTTGTTGCGGGCCGGCTCCTCGGTGTTGACCAGACGCACGGCGTAATCCGAGTAATAGGCCAGTTCCACTTGTAGTCCTTACTCCGGCGGGCTAGTGTCTCGGTCGAAAGGGGTAACGGCTGTTTCCCCTTAGAGGGTATTACGAAGGCGGGGAGGAACGGCGATGACCGGAACCGACTGGGCGGGCTGGCAGCAGAGCTGGGACCGTCAGCAGGAGTGGTACATGCCGGACCGTGAGGAACGGTTCCGCGTGATGCTCGACATGGTCGAGGCCCTCGCGGGGCCGAAGCCCCGCGTCCTCGACCTCGCGTGCGGTACGGGAAGTATCACGGATCGGCTCCTCAAGAGGTTCCCGGATGCGACCAGTACCGGTGTCGACCTCGACCCCGCCCTTCTCGCCATCGCCGAGGGGTACTTCGCCGGCGACGAGCGTGTCACCTTCGTGACCGCCGACCTCAAGGACCCGTCGTGGGCCGCCCGGCTGCCCCACGACTCGTACGACGCCGTCCTCACCGCCACCGCGCTCCACTGGCTCCACAGCGGGCCCCTGACCGCGCTCTACGGTCAGGTCGCCGGCCTCGTCCGCGACGGCGGCGTCTTCATGAACGCCGACCACATGATCGACGGCACCACCCCCCGCATCAACGCCGCCGAGCGCGCCCAGCGCCACGCCGTCATGGACCGCGCGAAGGCCGGCGGCGCCCTCGACTGGGCCGAGTGGTGGGCCGCCGCCGCCCAGGACCCCGCCCTCGCCGAGCCCACCGCCCGCCGCTTCGAGATCTACGGCGAGCACGCCGACGGCGACATGCCCTCGCCGCGCTGGCACGCCGACACCCTCCTCGCCGCCGGCTTCGGCGAGGCCCGGCCGGTCTGGGCCTCGCCCTCCGACACGCTGCTCCTCGCCGTGAAGTAGCGCCGGGGACGCGGGAAGGGGCGGTACGGGAATCCCGTACCGCCCCTTCCTCCGTCGTACGCCCTACAGCGCCTGCGTCGTACGCCCTACAGCACCTTCGACAGGAATGCCTTCGTCCGGTCGTGCTGCGGGTTGCCCAGGACGTCCCGCGGGTTGCCCGACTCGACGACCACGCCGCCGTCCATGAAGACCAGCGAGTCGCCGACCTCACGGGCGAAGCCCATCTCGTGGGTGACGACGATCATCGTCATGCCCGACTCGGCGAGGTCCCGCATGACGTCGAGGACATCACCCACCAGCTCCGGGTCGAGCGCCGAGGTCGGCTCGTCGAAGAGCATCAGCTTCGGCTCCATCGCCAGCGCGCGGGCGATGGCGACTCGCTGCTGCTGGCCGCCGGAGAGCTGCGACGGGTAGTTCCCCATCTTGTCCCGCAGGCCGACCCGGTCGAGCAGGCGCTCGGCACGCTCGCGTGCCACCGCCCTGGACTCGCCCTTCACCTGGATGGGGGCCTCCATGACATTGCCCAGGGCCGTCATGTGCGGGAAGAGGTTGAAGCGCTGGAAGACCATGCCGATGTCCCGGCGCTGGACCGCGACCTCGCTGTCCTTCAGCTCGTAGAGCTTGCCGGCCTTCTCCCGGTAGCCGACCAGCTGGCCGTCGACCGAGAGACGGCCGCCGTCCACCCGCTCCAGGTGGTTGATGCAGCGCAGGAAGGTCGACTTGCCGGAGCCGGACGGGCCGACGAGGCAGAAGACCTCGCCGTTCTGCACTTCGAGGTCGATGCCACGGAGGATGTGGGCCGCGCCGTACGACTTGTGGACGCCCTCCGCCTTGACCATGGGCTGGCCGGTCATGCCGCTGCCTCCGGGGAACGCTTGAACGTGGTCAGGTTCGCCTTGATGCGCTGCAGCGGGGTGGGCGGCAGGTTACGGGTCGAACCGCGGGCGAAACGGCGCTCCAGGTAGTACTGGCCGACGCTGAACACGCTGGTCAGCGCGAGGTACCAGATGGAGGCGACGAAGAGCATCTCCATCACGGCCCCCGCCGTGTTGCCGATGTTCGAGGAGGCCCGCAGCAACTCCGTGTACTGCACGGCCGAGACCAGGGACGAGGTCTTCAACATGTTGATGAACTCGTTGCCCGTCGGCGGCACGATCACCCGCATGGCCTGCGGGAGGACGATGCGGCCCATGGTCTTCGTCTGGGACATGCCGAGCGCGTGCGCCGCCTCGGTCTGGCCCTCGTCGACCGACTGGATGCCGGCGCGGACGATCTCCGCCATGTAGGCGCCCTCGTTGAGGCCGAGGCCGAGCAGCGCCACCATGAACGGCGTCATGACGTCCACGGTCTCGTTCTTGTAGATCGGCCCCAGGTTGATGTAGTGGAAGATCAGCGACAGGTTGAACCACACCAGCAGCTGGACGTACACCGGGGTACCGCGGAAGAACCAGATGTAGAGCCATGCGACCGCACCCGTGACCGGGTTCTTGGAGAGCCGCATCACCGCGAAGAGGATGCCGAGGACCAGGCCCAGGGCCATGGACGCGACGCTGATGATGATCGTGTTCCACAGGCCGCTGATGACCGACGGGTCGAACACCTTGTCCCGCACCGTGGCCCAGATGACATCGCCCTGGGAGAAGGCGTAGATGAGCCATCCGAGGAGTACGACGACCACCACGGCACTGACCCAGCGGCCGTAGTGGCGCACGGGGATCGCCTTGATGGCCTCGTACGGGGTGCCCGAGGCGCCGGGCCCGGCCGGAGCGGCGGCCGGGTCCTTGCTGATCTTGTCAGTCATGACGACTGCCCTTCAGTGGAGCGGGGAGGTCACTTGCCGGCGTTGACGGTGGCCGACTTGACGGCGCTGTCCTCGACGTTCCACTTCTTCAGGGCCTCGGCGTAGGTGCCGTCCTTGATGATCGCGTCGAGCGCTTCCTTGACCGCGTCGCGCAGCTGGGTGTTGTCCTTCGAGACGCCGATGCCGAAGAGGCCGACGTCGCTCTGGCTGCCGACGACCTCGAAGTCGTTGCCGCCGCCCGAGGTCTTCGCGATGTACGCGGCCACCGGGTAGTCGTTCAGGTCGGCCACGGCGCCGCCGGCCTTGACGCGGGTCTGGGCCTCGGCGTCGGTGTCGAAGGCCTGGATCGTCAGCTTCTTGTCGCCGCACTTCGTGGCCTGCGCCTTGAAGGTGTCCTCGTAGATCGTGCCGCGCTGGACGGCGACGGTCTTGCCGCACAGGTCGTCGAGGGAGTTGACGCCCTGCGGGTTGCCCTTCTTGACCAGCAGGGAGACACCGGAGCTGAAGTAGTCGACGAAGTCGATGCCCTTGCCGATCTTCTTGCCGTTGTCGTCCAGGCCCTCCTGCCGCTTCTTGTTGTCCGTCATCGAGGACATGATCAGCTGCTGGCGGCCGGTGTAGATCGAGGTGATCAGGCCGTCGAAGGTGCCCGAGGTGAACTGGAACTCGACGCCGAGCTGCTTGCTCAGGGCCTGTGCGAGGTCGGGGTCGACGCCGACGATCTTGCCGCCCTCGGTGAACTCCATCGGCGCGTACGAGGCGTCGGTGCCGACCTTGATGACACCGGCCTTCTGGATGTCGGCGGGGAGCTTCGAGAAGAGCGGGGCGGCGTTCGTGGAGCCGCCCTCCTTCGTCGGGCTCGTCGATCCGCTGTCGGTCTGGTCGCCGCAGGCGGTCAGCAGGACGGAGCCGGCGACCGCGATGGCGGCGACCGCGGCAAGACGGGACGTGCGGGTCTTGGCGGTCGTACAGCGCGTGGTGCGTGCGGTCATGATCGGGTTCCTCCGGCGTGTGAGGGAGATGCCAGGTGGGGTCACGTACGCGTCTTCGAGTGTCGTGACCTCGTGTGATTACGGCATCTTGCCATTCGGACCGCCTCAAACCGACGGCCAAGGATGTCAAAATCGGGTAACGGGTGATGGCCGGATACCAACAGGCCGGTACATCAAGGCCGGACCTTCTGCGGAATGCCTTCCACGCCACCGAAGAATTTCCTGCCCGTCTCGCCATTCGGACGAGCCGAAGGCCGCCAATCGGGTGCAGAAACCATCTATGGGGACATCGGGTGACGTGTCGTTCTCCGTCCGTGTCCGGATGCGCTCGGTATGAGTCGTGTCACCGAGTGGATACGGACTCGTCTGCGGTGCCGTCCGTCCGGTAAGAAGGATCCTTACACCCCTCATCCGGGGCTCAGGGCGCGTTGTGCGGCGCGCCCGCGCGGCTGCCAGACACGGCGGCTGCGGGACCCGCCCACCGCTCCACACCAGGAGCGGCCAACCCTCAGACGAAGCAGACTTAAGGGGTCAACCCAATGGCAGCGGAGATCGTCAATCCTCGCAATGACAGTACGGAAGGGGCTCCCGAGGAGCCCTTCGATCCTGTCTTCGCCCTCCACCGGGGCGGCAAGATGGCCATCCAGGCCACCGTCCCCCTCCGGGACAAGGACGACCTGTCCCTCGCGTACACGCCCGGCGTCGCCAAGGTGTGCACCGCGATCGCCGAGCAGCCCGACCTGGTCAACGACTACACGTGGAAGTCCCAGGTCGTCGCCGTCGTGACCGACGGAACGGCCGTGCTCGGCCTCGGCGACATCGGCCCGGAGGCCTCCCTCCCGGTCATGGAGGGGAAGGCCATCCTCTTCAAGCAGTTCGGCGGCGTGGACGCGGTCCCGATCGCCCTCGCCACCACGGACACCGACGAGATCGTCGACACCGTCGTCCGGCTCGCCCCGTCCTTCGGCGGCGTGAACCTGGAGGACATCTCGGCCCCGCGGTGCTTCGAGATCGAGCGCAAGCTCCAGGAGCGCCTGGACATCCCCGTCTTCCACGACGACCAGCACGGCACCGCCATCGTCACCCTCGCCGCCCTCCGCAACGCGGCGAAGCTGACCGGGCGGACCCTCGGCGACCTGCGCGCGGTCATCTCCGGCGCCGGTGCGGCCGGTGTCGCCATCGCCAAGTTCCTGCTGGAGGCCGGCCTCGGTGACGTGGCCGTCGCCGACCGCAAGGGCATCGTCAGCAGCGACCGGGACGACCTCACGGACGTCAAGCGCGAGATCGCCGGGCTCACCAACAAGGCGGGTCTCAGCGGCTCCCTGGAGACCGCCCTCGCCGGCGCCGACGTCTTCATCGGCGTCTCCGGCGGTACGGTCCCCGAGGCGGCCGTCGCGTCCATGGCTCCGAACGCCTTCGTGTTCGCCATGGCCAACCCGAACCCCGAGGTCCACCCCGACATCGCGCACAAGTACGCGGCCGTCGTGGCGACCGGGCGTTCGGACTACCCGAACCAGATCAACAACGTCCTCGCGTTCCCCGGCATCTTCGCCGGCGCGCTCCAGGTCCGGGCCTCCCGGATCACCGAGGGCATGAAGATCGCCGCGGCCAACGCCATCGCGGACGTCGTCGGCGACCAGCTCGCCGCCGACTGCGTCATCCCGTCGCCGTTCGACGAGCGGGTCGCCCCGGCCGTCGCCGCCGCGGTCGCCGCCGCGGCCCGCGCCGAGGGCGTCGCCCGCCGCTGACGCGCCGGACGTCACTCGAGGGGCCCTGTTCCGTACGCCGGGACGGGGCCTTTCGCGTACGGGCGGGGCCTTCCACGTACGGGCCGGCGGTCCGCGCGTACGGCGGGGTCCTCGGCGTACGGGCGGGGCTCTCGCGTACGGGGAGGGCCCGGTGCTGTCCAGGCGACACGGGTCACAGCGGGGCGTGGTTCCCCGTCCGGCCGCCGCACCCTAGGGTCGGGGCCATGTTCGCTGCCTACGCCGCCCGAATCGACCGCGACCAGCCCCTGAACGGCCTCGAACTGGGCGAACGCCCCGAACCCGAGGTGCGTCCCGGCTGGACCACCGTCACCGTCAAGGCCGCCTCGCTCAACCACCACGACCTCTGGTCGCTGCGCGGGGTCGGCCTCCCCGAGGAGAAGCTCCCGATGATTCTCGGCTGCGACGCGGCCGGCATCGACGAGGACGGCAACGAGGTCGTCCTGCACTCCGTGATCGGCCAGACGGGCCACGGCGTCGGACCCGACGAGCCCCGCTCCATCCTCACCGAGCGCTACCAGGGCACCTTCGCCGAGCGGGTGACCGTGCCCCGCTGGAACGTGCTGCCCAAGCCGAAGGAGCTCTCCTTCGAGGAGGCCGCCTGCCTGCCCACCGCCTGGCTGACCGCGTACCGCATGCTCTTCACCAACGCCGGTGTGCGCCCCGGCGACTCGGTGCTCGTGCAGGGCGCGGGCGGTGGCGTCGCCACCGCGGCCATCGCCCTCGGCAAGGCCGCCGGCCTGCGGGTCTTCGCCACCAGCCGGGACGAGGCCAAGCGCAAGCGGGCCGTCGAACTCGGCGCCGTCGAGGCGTACGAGCCCGGCGCCCGGCTCCCGCGGCGGGTCGACGCGGTCATCGAGACCGTCGGCGCCGCCACCTGGTCGCACTCGGTCAAGTCGCTGCGGCCGGGCGGCACGCTCGTCATCTCCGGCGCCACGAGCGGCGACCGGCCCGCCCACGCCGAGCTGACCCGGATCTTCTTCCTGGAACTGAAGGTCGTCGGCTCGACCATGGGATCCAAGGACGAGCTGGAGGATCTGCTCTCCTTCTGCGCGACGACGGGCGTACGTCCGGTCGTCGACGAGGTGCTGCCGTTGGACCGGGCCCGCGAGGGCTTCCGGAAGATGGCCTCCGGCGAACTCTTCGGAAAGATCGTGCTGACGACGTCTTGATGACTCGTCAGTAGAACTGATGGGATCTCCCGCACCGCGAAAACGTGAACAACGCTCACTTCATCGTGCTGGAGGTCCTCCCTTGTTGCGAACCACCCTCGTGGCCGGCGCCCTCGCCGCCTCGCTGCTCGCCCCGACCGCCGCCGCCCGCGCGGAGGTCGGCGGCGACACGGTCCCCGTCCTCACCGACGAGTACGGCCGCACCCTCACCCTGCGCGGCTGGAACCTCACCGACAAGACGAACAGCGGCGACGCCGCCCTCTCCGGGATCACCGAGAAGCACATCCGCGACATGCGGGCGAAGGGCTTCAACCTCGCCCGCCTCGTCGTCCTCTGGGACGACCTGGAGCCCCGGCCGGGCCAGTACAGCCAGGGCTATCTGCGGAAGATCGGGCGCGTCCTGGACTGGGCCGAGAAGTACGACGTCAAGGTCCTCATCGACGCCCACCAGGACGTCTTCGGGCCCGCGTTCGGCAGCCGGGGCATACCCGCGTGGGCGACCAGGACCGACGGGCTGCCCTTCACTCCCCACCCGGACGACTGGTTCTCCCAGTACTTCGAGCCCGCCGTCCAGCGGGCCTTCACCCATCTCTACGAGGACGAGGACCTGCGGCGCGCCCAGGCCCGGATGTGGCGGGTGCTCGCCGACCGCTTCAAGGACCACCCGGCCGTCATCGGCTACGACCTGATCAACGAGCCGATGGGCGAGCTGCGGGAGGGCGAGGACCTCGCGACGGCCGCCCGGCGCATCGAACGCGACCAGCTCACCCCGATGTACAACCGGATCGCGGACGCGGTCCGTTCGGTCGACCGGTCCCACTGGATCTTCGTCGAACCGACCCCGATCGTCGGCGAGGGTGTGCCCACCGGACTCGGCCGGATCGACGACCCGAAGATCGTCTACGCCCCCCACTTCTACAACTCCGGCATGGAGGCGGGCACCGACTACGACCCCGCCGCCCGGTGGCTCGAGAACTACGAGGAGGCCGTCACCCTGTACCCCAAGGAGTACAAGGTCCCCGTGGTGGTGGGGGAGTGGGGCCCGCTCAACAACTCCCTGCCGAACATGAACCGCTTCTACCGTGAGGCCATGGCCTCCCTCGGCCGCTACAGCTCCGGCTGGGCGGGGTGGGCGTGGTGCTACGGCGGCGGCTACTGCGCGGTGGACGCCGCCGGTGCCTTCCGTGTCAACAAGGAGCTGACCGCCGAGCCGTACGCGGAGGCGGTCGCGGGCACGGTCCGCTCCACCACGTACGACCCGGGGGCCGGGGTCTACCGCCTCTCGTACGACTCCGCCGGGCGCCGCGGCCCCCGGGTCACCGAACTCTCCCTGCCGCCCGGCGACTGGCGGGTGACGGCACGGGGCGGCGCGCTCGTCCTCCGCAAGTCCCCGGGCAGGGCGTGGGTTCTCGCGGCCCCGGGGGCGAGGGTGACGGTCACGGCCACCCGAGGCTGAGCGCACGGGGGCGGGCGGGGGTGGAGGCCCGGGGTGTCTCCGCCCCCGCCCGCCCCGTCTACGTTCTTGGCCGGGACCTCAGCAGTCCCGTGATGTGGACTGCCGCCGCCGACAACTGCTCGCGGGTCTCGGTCAGCTGGTCCTGGCTCACTCCGTGGTCGCGGGCCGCGTCCCTGATCTCGTCGCGGAAGCGGTCGAGCAGGCGGTCCAGATCGCGGGCCGGGTCACCGGAGCCCTCCATGTCCCGGGCCCACTCCGGCGCCTTGGCGAACGGCGACTCCTGGGCGGCGGCGGCCTTCGGGTGGGTGGTGCCCGCCACGAGGCCGCCGAGCTGCGCCGTGATGTCGGAGAGGCCCTCCCAGACGCCCTTCGGCCAGTCGCCCCGCGAGAAGCGGTCCTGCACCTCGTCCTGCACCTGCTGGGCGACCCGCTGGAACTCGTTCGCCCGGTGGCGGGCCGACTTCGCCTCGGCGCGGGCCTGCCGGGCCTGCTCCTTCCACTCCTGGCCGACCCGGCGCAGCTCCTCCTTGGCGTCGGCGAACGAGGAGGACTCCGAGGCGCGGGTCCGGCCCGCCTCCGCGCGCATCTCGCTGCGCACCCGGCCGGCCGCCCCGCGCACGTCGTCGCGGATCTCCGCGGCGAGCTCCGAGACCGACTCGCGGATCTCGCGCTCCAGGTCGTCCAGTTCGTCCGCGCGCCCGGCCAGTTCGGCGCGGCCCGCGTCGGTGATCGAGTAGACCTTCCGGCCACCCTCGCTGGCGTGGGTGACGAGGCCCTCGGCCTCCAGCTTGGCCAGTCGCGGGTAGACCGTGCCGGCCGAGGGTGCGTACAGCCCCTGGAAGCGCTCCTCCAGGAGGCGGATCACCTCGTAGCCGTGGCGCGGGGCCTCGTCGAGCAGCTTGAGCAGATACAGGCGGAGGCGGCCGTGCGCGAAGACGGGCGGCATGTCAGAGCACCTTTCCGGACGCGGTGGGAGTGGTGGAGGAGGTCGAGCCGGTGTCCTCGTCCGGCTCGGGGCGGCGGAGCAGCGCGATGGAGCCGGAGACGGTGGTCGCCTTGAGGGTGCCCCGGCCGGAACCGAGGGTGCCGGTCACGGACTTGGCGCCCCACTGGCCGCTCACCCGCAGATCCTCGAAGGCGTTCGACACGGAGCCGCTGGTGGTGCTCGCCTCCACCTGGGCGTCGGCGGGGTGGGGGAGCCGGATGGCGACCTCGCCGGAGACGCTGGAGAGCCGGATGTCGGCGGGCGGCCCGTCGAGCTCGGCCGGGTCGAGGTCGATGACCATGTCACCGCTGACCGTCTCGGCCTTCACCGAGGCGCCCGCACCCTCGATCACCGTCACGTCACCGGTCACGGAGCTGAACCGCAGGGCGCCGGTCACCGACTGGGCCTCCAGGCTGCCCGAGACCGTCTCGGCGCGGACCGGGCCGGAGAGCCGGAGGAGGGTGGTGCCGCCGGTGACGCCGCGCACCTCCGTACGGCCCTTGATCCCGGTGACCACGGCCTCGGCGCCGACCACTCCCACCTCGACGTCGACGCCCGCGGGGACGGCGACGGAGACGACGGCCCGGCGGCGGTACTCCTTGCGGTCGAGCCACTTGAGGACGCTCTTCCATTGCAGGTCCTCGTAGCTCACGGTCAGGGTGGAGCCGTCCTGCGACACGGTCAGCGGCGGGCCCTCGATCTCGGAGATCTCCACCCGGGCGGAACTCTCGTCGGTCCCCACCACGTTCACCGTGCCGTTGACGATGCGGACCCGCAGCCGGGTCACGGGCTCAGCCGCTGTCAGCTTCGTCGGCTCGCTGACGGACCACTCTGTCATGGTGCTGACCTCCCGTTCGGCAACGCAACATATCGCGTATCTCCCTAGACACGATATATCGCGGCGAAGTGAAGTCAACCCTGACTCTCCCCTGACAGGGTGGGGGCAATTACGTCCGTATGCGGACAAATTGGCCTAGCGTGGGGCGCATGAACGCGACATCCGGACCGAACCCCGCCGGGGCGCTGCTGCTCTGCCGCGCCGATCCCACGGCGGTCCGTCCGCCGGCCCGGCTGCTACGGGAACAGCTCCTCCTCGCCCCGGCGGGAGAGGGCTGGAGCGTGCTCGTGCCGGAGGGGAAGCCCTGGCTGCACGGCGGGGAGCCCGTCGAGCAGGTCGTCACCGGCTGGGCCACGGCCCTCGCCGTCTCGGCCGCCACCTGGCCGGTCGTCGCGCTCTGGTGGGACCGCGACCGGGCCGGACTCACGCTCGCCGCCGGATTCCGCCGTACGGTCGGCTACACCTGGCTCGCGGACGGCACCCCCGTCGGCGAGGACGAGGCCATGCGCACCTTCGCCGCGCGGCTCGACCTCGACCCCGTCCTGGACGTGCAGGACCTGGAGCCGCTCACCGGACCGGATCCGGACGCCGACGCCCCCACCCGGCTCCTCGGGGTCGTCGCGGTCCTCCGCCGCACCGGGCTCGCCCTGCCCACCGGGCTCCTCCCCGGCGAGAGCGCCGACCGGCTCCGCTCCGCGGCCCTGGCCCAGGGCGCCGAGCAGCTCGAACCGCACGACGAGGGGGTCTTCCCGGCCGCCCGTACGAAGCTGATGGCCTGGGGCGGCGACGCCGTGCGCGCGGAGCTCGACGTGGTGGAGAGCAGTCCCCTCGGTCCGTATCTGCCGGGCGGCCCCAGGGCGCGCGTACTGAGCGGTGCCCAGCTCGCGGCGGGGGTGCCGCTGCTGCTCTGGGGCATCGGCCGGCGCAGCGGCGGCTGGACGGCGGCCGGGGCGCTGCTCGTCGCGCACGGTGCGTTCGGGCTCTTCTACGACCGTCCGCGGGAGCCGTGAGCACGCGCGCGTGAGGACGCGCGGCGACGTGGAGGCCCAGCGGTTCCCGAGCCGTGCGTGCTCACGTGCGCACGACGTGGAGGTCCAGCGGTTCCCGAGCCGTGCGTGCTCACGTGCGCACGACGTGGAGGTCCAGCGGTTCCCGAGTCGTGCGTGCACACGCGCGCACGACGTGGAGGCCCAGCGGTTCCCGAGCCGTGCGTGCACACGTGCGCACGACGTGGAGGTCCAGCGGTTCCCGAGTCGTGCGTGCACACGCGCGTGAGCTGTTTCCGGCCGATGACGGGTGCCCGGCCGGTGACACCGGTACCGGTGTCACCCGCGCGCCGTCACCCCTGCGGGTGAACGGGACCGACGCCGCCCGCCCGTCGTCCCGGCCGGTGACCGGTGCCCGCCGACCCCGCTACTCGTCGTCGTCCTCGTCGTCGTCCAGACGGGCCAGCCAGGTCGCGAGGCGCTCGACAGGCACCTCGAAGTCGGGGTTGAGGTCGACGAACGTCCGCAGCTGCTCGGCGAGCCACTCGAAGGTGACCTCCTCCTCGCCTCGCCGCTTCTCCAGTTCCTCGATGCCACGGTCGGTGAAGTACATGCGATCAGGATAGGCCGTACCTCTCACGTCCCCTGTCGCCCGTCAGTCCCACCGACTAGCCTTCCTCATCATCGTTTCGGGGAGCGGGGGCCGCTGTGACGCACGGGATCGCTCGGGTTCGGCTGGACGACGGCACGCACGTGTGGGCCCGGGTCAGTGACGTGCAGGAGCTGGGCAGGGGAGGCGGGTTCACGGACACCGGCGTCAGAGACCGGGTGGTCTCGATGGCCGGCGGGCTCACGGACGTGGTGCGCGGGGTGGTCGGCTCGCTGCGCGCCGGACTCGATCCGCAGGGCCCGGTGGAGGTGGCCGTCAGCTTCGGCATCGAACTGTCGGCGCAGTCCGGCAAGGTCATCGGGGTCCTCGCGGACGGCTCGGGCAAGGCCTCCGTGAACGTCTCGCTGACCTGGACCGAGGAGGGCCGGGCACCCGCGCAGGCATCCGCCCCCGCCGTACCCGCGCAGGCATCCGCACCCGCACCCTCCGAGGCACCCGTGCCCGCGCACGTACGCGTGCCTCCCGCGCCGACCCTCCCACCGGCCCGCTCCGAGGTCGTTCCCCCGGCACCGTCCACCCCTCCGGCCACTCCGCCGGCCCCGTCCGAGCCGCCGTCCGCGCCCCCGGCCCCCGCCGCCGAAGCCCCGGAAGGCGCCTCCGACGGGCGTCCGGCGGCCGATGGCGCCGTATGAGCGCCTTCGACGCTCTCGTGCGCCCCGCACTCGTACGCATCGCGGCTCCCGACGGCGGGTATGACCACGACGGCGACCGGTACTGGGGCACCGGCTTCTTCATCGCCCCCGGCTGGGTGCTGACCTGCGCCCATGTCGTGGCCGAGGGGGGAAGCGCGGTGTGGAGGAGCGAGCCGGCCGTCGGCGTCATCTGGGAGGACGGCCCGACCACCCGGCGGACCACGGGCACCGTCGTGCTCGCCCTGCCGCTCCCCGACGAGCCCGACGCGCCCCCCGACCGCTGGCCCTTCCCCGACCTCGCGCTCATCCGGGTGCCCGGCACCCGGAAGGCGTCGTGCGTGCGCCTCAGCGAGCGCGTGCCCGTCCTGCCGGCCTCCGTCGGGCTGCACGGCTGGTCGCGGGAGACCGGCGAGCTGGGCGTCCGGCACGTCCACGGAACCCTGAACGGCAGTGACGGCAAGGCCCTCGTCACCGACGGGGTCATGCCCGTCGAGGGCTGCTCGGGCGGGCCCGTCGTCGACGACGGGCAGGGCGTCGTCGTCGGGCTCAACAAGGGGCGCGGGCCCGACGGCGGCGCCGTCGTCCCCGTCACCGCCCTGCGCCGGCTGCACGACCTGCCCGGCGGCGAGGCGATGGCCGAGGCCCTGCGCGCCCACGACCGGTACCACCTCCTCAGCTACCACTCCTTCGACGAGCGGCCCGACTGGACCCGCGCCCAGGGGAAGCTGCCCGCCTCCCCGGGGCCGAGCCCCGGGGTGCGCACCCAGCTGTACGGGCACTTCGCGGAGCTGCCCGCGCCCACCGCGCCCGGCGAGATCCTCGACCTCATCGACCAGGTCAAGGCCTGGATCAGGGACGACGACCTGCCCGACGCCCTGGAGCAGGACCCGCGCACCTGGAGCGAGGGCGCCGGGCTCCTGCGGGGGCTCCGCGCGCCCCGCCGGGACGGCGTCCGCGACCTGGAGCTGGACGCGGTGCTCCTGTACGCGGCCCATGTCGTCCGGCACGTCGGCGGACGGTACGGGCCGAGGGCCGACATCGCGGGCCTCACCCACTGGATCGTCGACAAGGCGGGCGACGCCGACCGCTTCCTGCGGCGCGAGATCGACCGGCTGGTGAGCCCCGGCCGCCCCGCGCCCCTGTCCGTACGCGAACCCCGCGCGCGTGCCGACGTCCTCCTGAAGATCGACAAGCCCGTTTACGGCCGCCGGTACCCCTGGCAGGTCAAGCTCCTCCTCGACGGCCACACCGTCAGCCCGCTCCACTGCGACGACCGGGGAGTCGAGCGGTCACGGCTCCGGGAGACCCTGCGCGAACCACTCGCGGACGCCCTGCGGCGCGGCGACAGCGGACCGCACCTGGCCGCCGTGGAGGCCATGCTTCCGCTGGAGCTCTTCGACGAACCCCTCGACACCTGGCGGCTCGAACCTCCGCAGGGCCCCGACGAGGCCTGGGGGACGAATCTCGGCCAGCGCAGGATCGTCGTCATCCGCGACGTCCGCCGCCACGACCTGGAACCGGCCCCCGAGTGGCGCGAGCGCTGGGAGGCGGGGGAGTGCGGCCCGCTGCACGCGGCGGCGCTGCGCGCCGAGGTGCCCGACGCGGGCATGGACGCCCACACCGCGCGCGTACGCCGGGAGACCTGGGCGGAGACGTACGACCGGCTCAGGGACGCGGAGGGCGGCACCGTCCCCGTCTACTGCGGCCCGGTGGGCAGCGGCGACGGGCTCATGGCGATGAACGCGGCGCTGGCCGCCGGGCACCCGATCGCGCTCTGGCGGACCGGAGCCCACGACCACACCGACTGCGCGGAGTTCCACGAGCGCGCCGACCGGCTGCTCGCGGACGCCGACGGCGCCTGGGGCGTACGCGGGCGCGTGCGCTCCCTGCGCACCCGGGCGACGGACCCGGCGGCCGGCCCCGAGGCACGCGCCGCGTACGCGTGGGCGCAGAGCATCGCCATCCTGCTGGACCCGCCCGACCGGCCCCCGTACGGCGGCCCTCTAGAGGTCCCGTCCCTGCTCGGGGAGGGGGAGCAGTGACCCCAGCGGCAACCGGGACGACACGACCGGGATCCGTCCGGTTACGGCATCAACAGGCCCCGCCCCCGGGCGGTACGTTCGACGGGCCCGGCATCGACACCACAGCCAGGAGGAGTCCATCGTGAGCGATTGGCGGATCTACCGTGGTGCCGGTCTTCCGCACGACGAGATACAGCGACTGCCCGCCCCGCCGCCCTGGCGGGACTTCTCGGCGGGCAGCGCCGACGACACCCTGGCCGGTTCCGACCGGCGGCTCGGCGTCCGGCGCAGACTCGTCCAGAACCACCATCCCCGGCCCGCCGAGACGGACGCCGTCAACGCCGCCCTGTACCTGCGGCGCCCCCTCCTCGTCACCGGCAACCCCGGCACCGGCAAGTCCACCCTCGCCCACGCCGTCGCGCACGAGCTGCGCCTCGGGCGCGTGCTGCGCTGGCCGATCGTCAGCCGCACCACGCTGCAGGACGGCCTCTACCGGTACGACGCCATCGGCCGGCTCCAGGACGTCCAGCTGGAGCGCGCCCAGGCCGGATCGCCCGGCGCCGCGGCCCCGGCCGGCATCGGCTCGTACATCAGGCTCGGTCCGCTGGGTACGGCGCTGCTGCCCTCCGACGAGCCCCGGGTGCTGCTGATCGACGAGCTCGACAAGAGCGACCTCGACCTGCCCAACGATCTTCTGAACGCCCTGGAGGAGGGCGAGTTCGCCGTCCCGGAGCTGGAGCGGATCGCCGACCGGGAGCCCGTCGTCGAGGTGCTCAGCGACGACGGCCGCAAGGTGCCGGTGTTCGGCGGCCGGGTCCGCTGCACCACCTTCCCGTTCATCGTGCTCACCTCGAACGGCGAACGGGACTTCCCCGCCGCCCTGTTGCGCCGCTGCATCCGCCTGGAGCTCGAAGCCCCCGGCGAGGAGCAGGTCGGTGCCATGATCGAGGCCCACCTCGGCTCCGACGCCGCCGCGGGCGAGGCCGAGCAGGGGCTCGTGCAGCGCTTCCTCAACCGCGAGCCGGGTGAGGTGATCGCCACCGACCAGCTCCTCAACGCGCTCTACCTGACCCAGCACGCCTCCCGCGCCGAACGGGTCACCAGGGAACGCATCGCCGACATGCTCATGCAACCGCTCGATCAGCCGAGGTGACGGTCGGATGCTCCGGACGCATCTGGAGGAGCTGACCCGCAGACTGCGGGCCGCCGGGCAGGACCCCACCGCCGAGGACATCGCCGACGCCGTCTGGCTGGCCCGGTGGCTGCCCGGCCCTCCCCCGGCGGAACCGGAGGAACCCGGGGGGCCGGAGAGACCCGAGGGAGCGGTGGGGCCGGAGGGGCACGGCGCACGGCGAGGGACGGCCGGGGACGCCGCCGACGGTCCGGACCGTCCCGACGGTGACCCCCTCCGCGGCGAGGACGGCACGTTACGCGAGGAGGGGACCGGCGAGGAAGGGGACGCCGGGTCCGACGACCCGCGCGACTCCGTCTCCCTCCACATGGCCGCCCGGACCACCACCACCGAGGTCACGGGACGTACCGGGGACGGCGGGCCAGGACGCCGCCCCCGGCGCCCGGAGCGGGGCGCGACCCTGCCCGTCCGCGCCCCCGGCGCCAACGCCCTGCCCGGGCTCCTCGGCCTGCAGAAGGCCCTCCGCCCGCTGCGCGACTACGCCCTCGCACCGCAACGCCCCGGCGAGGGCACCCTCGACGAGGAGGCCACCGCCGAACGCAGCGCCGCCGCCGGCATCCTCACCCTCGTGGTGCGCCCCGCGACCGGCCGCCGCCCCGACATCCAGCTCCTCATGGACACCGGACCCGCCATGGTCGTCTGGAGCCGGATGGTCGAGGAACTCCGCCAGGCCTGCCAGCAGTCCGGCGCCTTCCGCGACGTCCATGTGCACCGGCTGTACGACACCGGCGACGGCCCCCCGCTCGTCACCACCACCTCCGGCGCCGACGGCCGGCCACGGCTGCGCCCCGTCGACCAGCTCCACGACCCCACGGGCCGCCGCCTCACCCTGATCGTCAGCGACTGCGTCGGACCCCTCTGGCAGCGCGGCGCCGCCCAGCGCTTCCTGCACCAGTGGCCCCGCAACTCCCCGCTCGCCCTCGTCCAGCCGCTGCCGCCCCGCCTGTGGCCCCGTACCGCGCTCCCCGCCGAACCCGGCACCTTCCAGCGCTCCACCACCCCCGGCGGCCACACCACCTTCCGCTCCGACGACGAGCCCTGGGGCCCCCGCGTCCCCGGCCGCCGGGCCGTCCCCGTGCTCACCCCGACGCCCGAGGCCTTCGCCTCCTGGACCCGGCTCCACACCGGGCACGGGGGCAACGCCGTACGCGGCTGGGCCGCCTGGCTCGGCCCCGAGCAGACCCTGCCCCGCACCCCCGGGACCCCCCGCGTCCCGCGCCGCGAGGACGAACTCCTGCGCGCCTTCCGGGCCGGCGCCTCACCCGGGGCGCTCCGGCTGGCCGTCCACCTCGCGGCGGCCCCCCTGACCCTGCCCGTCATGCAGCTCGTCCAGCGCGCCATGCTGCCCGACACCGGGCCCATGGAACTGGCCGAGGTCCTGCTCAGCGGCCTCCTGCGACGGCTCCCCGGCCCCACCCCGTACCCCTGCTTCAGCTATCCGCCCGGCATCCAGCAGCACTTCCTCGGCTCGCTCGACCCCAGCGCCGCCGCCCTCGTCCTCAAACACTGCTCCGCGTACGTGGAGCGCAATTTCGGCCAGGGCATGCGCAACTTCCCGGCGCTCGCCGCCGCCCGCCTCTCGGGGGCCGACACCGGAGCCGAGGCCGAGCGGGACGCCGCCCGGGGCCCCGGCCTTCCCGAGGAGACCGACGAACCGCTCGGTCCCGAAGGCGCCGAAACCGAACTCTTCGCCCGCATCCCCGCGCGCGTGCTCCGCTTCTACCACCCCGACCTGATCACGCCCGACCCCCTCACCGAGGCCCGCCGCCTCCTCGACCAGGGCCGCGGCCAGTCCGACCCGACCCTCCTCGCCGGCGCCCGCGAGCGCGCCGAGGCGGCCCTCCCCGACGAACCCGTCGAGGCCCGGATCGTCCTCGCCCGCGCCCTGTACGCCGAGGCCGGCACCGCCGCCGCCCGCCGCACCGGCCGCCGCCCCGAACTCCTCGACCAGGCCGCCGAGACGCTGGTACGGGCCGGGGAACTCGCCAGAGCGGGCGGCGAGGCCTGGGCCGAGGCCCGGCTCGAACTCGCCGTCGTCCACCACGCGCTGTGGCGCGACACCGACGACCCCGGCCACCTCGACGCGGCCCTCACCGCCCTCGAAGGGGACGCCGAGCGCTGGCCCGAAACCGCCCGCCACACCCTCCACCTGCGGCGCGGCCGACTCCTCCTCGCCCAGGGCGAGGGCGAGGCGGCGGCCGGCGAACTCGGCGCCGCCCTCACCCTCCACGAGAGCGCCGCCGCCTTCCTCGACCTCGCCGACGCCCTGCACCTCGCCGAGGCCGAACCGGCCCGCGTCCGCCGCGTGCTCGACCGCGCCGAACCCCTCCTCGGCGACGCCCGCGCGCTCCGGCTGCGCTTCACCACGGCGCGCGCCCGCCTGTACGACACCGAGGGCGACGGGGCCGCGGCCGACGCGGCGTACGAGGAGGCCACCCTGCTCGCCCCCGCCGACAGCGAGCAGCGCGGCCCGCTCCTGCTCACCTGGGGCGGATCGCTGCTGCGGCGCGCCGAGGCCGGCACCGGCACCGCCCCCGTCGACCGGGCCGAGGGCGTCCTGCGCGAGGCCCTCACCCGGCTGCCCGCCGGGGCGCCCGAGCGGGCCAGGGCGAGGAGCCTGATCGGCAGCGTCCTCGCGCTCCGCTTCCACCGCGCCGGGTTCCTCCCCGACCTCTTCGAGAGCCGCCACCTCCTCGAACAGGCGCTGCGGGGCACCCACGACCCGGGGGACCGGGCCGAGGTGTGGCTGCAACTGGGCCGGGTGCGGCTGGAACTGGCCGAGGTGGCGCGCGACGGGGTGATCGGCGACGCCCTCACCGCCTACCGCAACGCCGCGGAGGACTCCCGTACCGCCCACGGCGACGACCCGGGCACGGTCACCGGCGCCCGCGCGTTGCACGCTCAGGGAGCGGTCCTGTGGCTGATGGGCCGTCCGGTACGGGCCAGGGCCACGCTGCGGGCGGCGAGCGAGCAGTGGCGGCGGCTCACGGGACGACTCGTGGAGGTGGACTGGGAGGACGTGGAGCGGACCAGAACCCTGCTGAGGGAGGTGGAGGGAGTGACGGGAGCGCCCCCCGGGACGGTCTCCGCCGAGGCCCGGCGCGGGATCGCACCACCCTGGTGGGCCTGGAGCGGCATCGGCGAATGAGCTTCTGACGAGCGGCCGGATAACGGGGGCGTGAATGGGCGCAGTTGAATCGAATGGGTTTCCGGTCTCCCGGCGTCGGGAAGAACCGCTGCGCCGCTACGACCGTGGGGGACAGCGTCGGTGAGGAGGAGCCGAGAGTGTTCGAGCGTACGGAGTGGGCGACCGGTATCGGCCGGGGTGCCCGCCGGTCTCCGCGTCTGTCCGATCTCGCGGCCGTTGACCTGCGGACCTTGCGCGTCAGCAACGACGCCGTCCTCGGCGAGGCGGTCGAGAGAGTACTGCGCGATCCCTCGGACCTGGTCGTCTCCTGGCCCGAGGACGCCTTCGTCGACTGATCTCCGCCCGGTCCGCACCCTCCGGCCGACGGCGCCCCGCAACCGTGCCGACCGCTCGGTTCCGGCCGAATCCGTCCGTCAGGCCGGTACGACACCGCCGAGGCCGGTGGCCCGTTCCGGGAGCCGGGAGTGATCGCCGCGCCGCCGCGCCCCGAGGCCTTCGCCGCCCTGGCCGCCACCCGGCCCGCGCCGGCCGGCGCGTCCTATCTGCGCCACGGGGCGCACGCCCGCCGCATGCTCCTGCTCAAGGCGCTGCTCGTACGGGTGCGCCGCCACCGCGATGAGGTGGCGCCCGACGTCCTGCGCGGCTTCCGGACGGCCTGGCGCCTCCTGGAGACGGCCGAGCGCGCCGCCCCCGCGACCGTCCGCGCGGTCCTCGACTACCCGACCACCGGCGCCTGGCTCGCCGCCGCGCTGACCGAGCCCCCGGGCCCCGCCTTCGACCGGCATCTGACCCGGCTGGAACTCGTCGCCGTCACCGCCGCCCTGCGGGCGGGACGGCCGCTGGACCTGGTGGTCGGGGCCCCGGACGGCGTGCTCTCGCTCCCCGGCGTCGGGAACGTCGTGGTGAACCCGGAGCGTGCGCAGGACCCCGGACCGGACGGGGCCCCGAACTCGCCTCCGGACTCGCCCCCGCACCGCACCCCGCCCCCCACGACCACCGGCACCCCCGACAGCACCCCCGTCCGGCTCACCTCCCGCTCCCAAGTCGTCCGCGTCCACTCCGACTCCGCCGCCACCGCCGCCCTCCTCCGGCTCCAAGACGCCCGCACCGGCGCCGTGGCCGGCACCGGCCCCGGCTGGCGCGGGCTGCGGGCCCTGTCCGGCGGAGCCGCCCGGCTGGAGGACCTGGACCCGTACCGGGTGCCGCCCGGTGGCGTGGGCACCCCCGCCCGGGTCGCGGCCGAGCGGCCGGACATCGACCACGCCACCTGGTCCGGGCACTGGCGGGCGGCCGGGGAGCTGTTGCGGCGGACCGACCGCGAGCGGGCGGCTGAGGTCGGGGGGACGGTCGGCGCGCTCGTGCCACTGCGCCCGCAGGGGCCGCGCTCCGTCGGCGCCACGCTGAGCGTCGCGCCCGGCGCCGTCCTCATGACGCCTTCGGCCGGCCCGTACGACATGGCGGAGACGCTCGTCCACGAGCTGCACCACAGCAAGCTCTCCACCCTCCATGAACTCGTCCCGCTCTACCGGCCCGGCCGGGCCGCGCTGTACCGGGTCGGCTGGCGCACCGACGCGCGCCCGGTCGCCGGGGTCTTCCAAGGGGCGTACGCCCATCTGGCGTTGGCCGATCTGTGGCGGCGGGCGAGGGACGCCCCCGGGGTCCCGGGGGCGTGGAGCGCGCGGGCCGTGCAGCAGTTCGACCATGTCCACGATCAGGTGGGCGAAGCGCTCACGATGCTGCTTGAATCCGATGAACTGACCAATGAGGGCCGGGAGTTCGCCCGGCAAATGAGGCAGCGCCATGCGAGCCTCGGCGCGAGCCCCACGGCCCGTGGGTAACACTGTGCCCACGGCACATGACACTGCGTTGCGCGTGAGCGGGACGGGAGACGTACAGATGGCGGAACAGCGGTCGGGCGGGGGCACGGAGAGCCACGGGGGCAGAGCCGCTCCCGAACACGTCCTGGTGGTCTTCCCCGGATACCACCGCCCCTGGGCGGCCTGGATCAACCAGCGCCTGGAGGCCCACGGCGTACGCGCCACGCTCCAGCGGTGGGACCCGCCCCGCGAAGTCCCCCTGGAGGACTCCCTCGGCGACCTGCTGCTCGCCCGGGGCCAGGTCCTCCTCGTCCTCAACGACTGGTTCTTCGAGCTGGGCCCCCGGCCGGCCGGCGAATGGAACGACGTCCTGCGCGGCTTCGTCGCCGCGCACGCCGACCGCTTCGCCGCCGTCAACCTCACCAACCGGCCCCTGCTGCCCTCCACCGCCGTCCTCGAACCCGTCAGCCTCTGGGGTGTCGGCGAGGAGGAGGCCGAGGCGCGCGTCCTCAGCCGGCTCGCCATCGAACCCCGCAGGCCGGGGGGCCGCCGCCTCCCGGCCGCCGCGCTCGCCCGCTACCCGGACAACCCGCCGGAGATCTGGGGCGACATCCCCCGCCGCAACCCCCGGTTCACCGGCCGCGACGACCTTCTCAGCGAGCTCCAGGAACGGCTGATGGACGCCGACCGCGGCAGCGCCGCCTGCACCCTGCTCGGCATGTCCGGCATCGGCAAGACGCAGATCGCCGCCGAGTACGCCCACCGCTTCAGCCCCGACTACGATGTCGTCTGGTGGGTCAGCTCCGACGACCGCAACGTCCAGCGCGACCGCCTCGGCGAACTCGCCGTGAAACTCGCCCTGCCCACCGGCAGCGAACCCGGCGAACGCATCCGGGCCGTCCGCGAAGCCCTCCGCCGCGGCGACCCGCACTCCCGCTGGCTCGTCGTCTTCGACGGCTGGGACGACACCGACGGCATCGACGTCATGCTCCCCCAGGGCCCCGGCCACGTCCTCATCACCTCCCGCAACCGCGGCTGGCGCGAGCACACCGACGTCCTGGAGATCCCCGGCTTCGACCGGCGCGAGTCCACCGGCTATCTGATGCGCCGCGCCCCGCAGATCAACGCGGCCGAGGCGGACGAGGTCGCCGCCGAGTTCGGGGACGTACCGCTGCCGCTCGTCCAGGCCGCCGCCTGGCTCGGAGAGTCCGGCATGGAGGCCCCCGAGTACCTCCGGATGGTCCGCGACGGACGGCTCTCCACCGTCGACGAGCCCTCGCCCGGCGACGGCATGCCCAACGCCTCACTCACCTCCTGGTCGATACTGATCAACCGGCTCCGGCGCGCCCAGCCGCAGGCCATCGACATCCTCAGCCTGTGCGCCTCCTTCGCCCCCGGCCGCATCCCCCTCGGCATCGTCCGCGCCTACCCCCAGGCGCAGCTGCCCGAGGACCTCCGCTGGATGGCCACCGACCTGCCCGCCTGGACCCGCGCCCTCGACACCCTCGTCAACTACTCGGTGCTCACCCGTGAGACCCGGGGTCCCGTGACCACCGACGAGATCGGCCCCCACCAGGAGTCGATCCACATGCACCGGCTGGTGCACGACATCGTCGCCCGGCTCACCGACGGCGAGCACCGCGACGCCCACCGCAAGGCCGTCCGCACCCTGCTCGCCGAGGCCGACCCCGGCAACCCCACGGACAGCAGGCACTGGCCCCGCTACTCCGAACTCCTGCCGCACCTCGAACCCTCAGGCGCGCTCCGCAGCACCGACCCCCGCATCCAGGTCGCCGTCCTCAACTGCCTGCGCTTCTGCGACCGCAGCGGCGAGTACCGGGCGGGCATCCGGCTCGCCCAGCGCATCCGCCACGAGTGGACGTCCTTCATGGAGCCGCTCGCCCCGCACATGCAGGAACTCACCACCCTCGAAGGCGACATCCTGCGCCGCTACGGCCGCTTCCGGGAGGCGTACGACCTCGACCTGGCCCAGCGCGAGCGGCTGACCGCCGCCGGGAACACCGACCAGCTCGGCGCACTCCAGTCGAAGATCTCCATCGCGCGCGACCTCCGCTTCCTCGGCCAGTACCAGGAATCGGAGCTCCTCCAGCGCGAAGCCCTCGCGGAGGCCAGGGGCCTGCTCGGCGAGACCCAGTTCCTCACCCTCGTCGCCCGCCACAACCTCGGCGTGGTCCTGCGCATGCTGGGCCGCTACCAGGAGGCGTACGAGCAGGACGCCGACACCCTCTCCCGCTGCGAGAGCATCCTGCGCCCCCACCACGCCTCCACGCTCAACTCCAACAACGCCGTCGCCCAGGACCTGCGCCTGCTCGGCCGCTACCGCGAGGCCCTCGGCCGCCAGGAGGCCAACGTCCGGCTGCACGTGCGCATCCTGGGCCCCCAGCACCTCCACACCCTGTACGCGCACAGCCAGCTGGCGCTGTGCCGCCGCCGCGAGGGCGGCTTCCAGCAGGACATCGGCGCGATGATGGCCACCGTCCTGGAACACCTGGAGCAGGCCTACGGCCGCGACCACTACGTGACGCTCTCTGCCGTCACCAACTACGCCAACTTCCTCCGCGAGCACGGCGACCTCGACCTGGCGAGGGAACTCATCACCGAGGCGGAGGCCGGCTACCGCGCCCTCCTCGGCCCCGCCCACCCGGTCTCCACCGGCGTCCTCGCCAACACCGCCCTCGTCATGCAGGCCTCGGGCGAGCGGTCCTCGGCCCTCACCATGCTGGAGTCCGCGCTCGCCGGACTCACCGCCACCCTCGGCTCCGACCACCCCTGGGTGTTCGGCTGCGCCCTCAACACCACCGCCGCCCGCAACTTCAACGGCCGGGTGTACGAGGCCGCCGAGCTGAGCCGTGACACCCTCCGCAGGGCCCGGCACATCCTCGGGAACGAGCACCCGCTGACCCTCTCCTGCCAGGTCGCCCTGGCCACCGACCTCCGCGGTCTGCGCGAGACCGAGGAGGCGGCGAAGCTGGAGGAGGACGCCCTGCTCACCCTCACCAGGACGCTCGGCGCCCAGCACCCGCACACCCTCTCCGCCCGCCAGCGCAACCGCCCGTACTGGGACTTCGAGGCCAACCTCTGACGGACCCCGGACACGCCGGAGGCCCGGCACCCCACTCGGGGTGCCGGGCCTCCTCACGCGGTACGACGATCAGGCGTCGAAGACCTCGTTGACCAGCTGCTGCTGCTCCGCCTGGTGGCGCTTGGCCGAGCCGACCGCCGGGGAGGAGGAGTGCGGACGCGAGATCCGGCGCAGGCGCTCGCCCGCCGGGATGTCCGCGCCGACCGCCAGGTCCAGGTGGTCGATCAGGTTGAGCGCGATGAACGGCCAGGCACCCTGGTTCGCCGGCTCCTCCTGCGCCCAGATGTACTTCGCGGCGTTCGGGTACTTGGCGATCTCGGCCTGGAGCTCGGCACCCGGCAGCGGGTACAGGCGCTCCAGACGGATGATCGCGGTCTCCGTGTCACCGCGCTTCTGACGCTCGGCCTCCAGGTCGTAGTAGACCTTGCCGGCGCAGAAGACGACCTTGCGGACGTCGGCCGGGTTCGCCGTCGAGTCGCCGATCACCGGGCGGAAGCCGCCGGTGGTGAACTCCTCCACCTTGGACGCCGCGGCCTTGAGACGCAGCATCGACTTCGGGGTGAAGACGATGAGCGGCTTGTGGTGCGGGTTGTGGACCTGCCAGCGCAGCAGGTGGAAGTAGTTCGACGGCAGCGTCGGCATCGCGATCGTCATGTTGTCCTGCGCGCACATCTGGAGGAAGCGCTCCGGGCGAGCGGACGAGTGGTCCGGGCCCTGGCCCTCGTAGCCGTGCGGCAGGAGCAGCGTGACGCCGGAGGTCTGGCCCCACTTCTGCTCGGCCGAGGAGATGAACTCGTCGACGACGGTCTGCGCGCCGTTGACGAAGTCACCGAACTGGGCCTCCCAGACGACCAGGGCCTCGGGGCGGGCCAGCGAGTAGCCGTACTCGAAGCCCATCGCCGCGTACTCGCTGAGCAGCGAGTCGTAGACGTTGTAGTGGGCCTGCTCGTCGGTCAGGTAGAGCAGCGGGGTGAAGTCCTCGCCGGTCTCCTGGTCCACCAGGACCGCGTGGCGCTGACCGAAGGTGCCGCGGCGGGTGTCCTGGCCGGAGAGCCGGACCGGGGTGCCCTCCATCAGCAGGGAGCCGATGGCGAGGGTCTCGCCGAAGCCCCAGTCGATGGTGCCGTCGTCGATGGAGGCGGCACGGCGCTGCATCTGGGGCATCAGACGCGGGTGGACCGTGATCCGCTCCGGGATGGTGACCTGCGTCTCGGCGATCCGCTTCACGACCTCCTGGGAGACCGCGGTGGTGACGGTGACCGGGAAGGCGGCCTTGGCGTCCGGCACGGTCGTCGCCGCCGGGGCGGTGGTGGCCTCACGGACCTCCGCGAACACCTTCTCCAGCTGGCCCTGGAAGTCCTGGAGCGACTGCTCCGCCTCTTCGAGGGTGATGTCGCCGCGACCGATGAGCGACTCGGTGTACAGCTTGCGCACCGAACGCTTCTTGTCGATCAGGTTGTACATCTGCGGGTTGGTGAACGAGGGGTTGTCGCCCTCGTTGTGACCGCGGCGGCGGTAGCAGATGAGGTCGATCACGACGTCCTTGTTGAACGTCTGGCGGAACTCGAAGGCGAGCCGCGCGACGCGGACCACGGCCTCCGGGTCGTCGCCGTTCACGTGGAAGATCGGCGCCTCGATCATGCGGGCCACGTCGGTCGCGTACATCGAGGAACGCGAGGACTCCGGGGCGGCGGTGAAGCCGACCTGGTTGTTGATGACGATGTGGACCGTGCCGCCGGTGCGGTAGCCGCGCAGCTGCGACATGTTCAGCGTCTCGGCGACGACACCCTGGCCGGCGAAGGCCGCGTCACCGTGCAGGGCGACGGGCAGGACGGTGAAGTCCGTGCCGCCCTTGTTGATGACGTCCTGCTTGGCGCGGACGATGCCTTCCAGGACCGGGTCGACCGCCTCCAGGTGGGAGGGGTTGGCGGCCAGGGAGACCTTGATCTCCTCGCCGTCGAGGCCCGTGAAGGTGCCCTGGGCGCCCAGGTGGTACTTGACGTCGCCGGAGCCGTGCATCGACTTCGGGTCGAGGTTGCCCTCGAACTCGCGGAAGATCTGCGCGTACGACTTGCCCACGATGTTCGCCAGGACGTTCAGCCGGCCGCGGTGGGCCATGCCGATGACGACCTCGTCGAGGCGCGACTCGGCGGCCGAGTCGATGACCGCGTCGAGCAGCGGGATGACGGACTCGCCGCCCTCCAGGGAGAAGCGCTTCTGGCCGACGTACTTCGTCTGCAGGAAGGTCTCGAAGGCCTCCGCCGCGTTCAGCCTGCGCAGGATCCGCAGCTGCTCCTCGCGCTCCACGCGGGAGTGCGGGCGCTCGACGCGGTCCTGGATCCACTTGCGCTGCTTCGGGTCCTGGATGTGCATGAACTCGACGCCGGTGGTGCGGCAGTACGAGTCGCGCAGCACACCGAGGATGTCGCGGAGCTTCATCATCGACTTGCCGGCGAAGCCGCCGACCGCGAACTCACGCTCCAGGTCCCACAGGGTGAGGCCGTGCTCGGTGATGTCCAGGTCGGGGTGCTTGCGCTGCTTGTACTCCAGCGGGTCGGTGTCGGCCATGACGTGGCCGCGGACCCGGTAGGAGTGGATGAGCTCGAAGACGCGCGCGGCCTTGGTGACGTCGTCGTCGTGCGAGGCGTCGATGTCCTTGAACCAGCGGACCGGCTCGTAGGGGATGCGCAGGGCCTTGAAGATGTCGTCGTAGAAGCCCTGCTCGCCGAGCAGGAAGTTGGCGACGACGCGCAGGAACTCGCCGGAGGCGGCGCCCTGGATGACCCGGTGGTCGTACGTCGAGGTCAGCGTCATGACCTTCGAGATGCCCAGCTTGTTCAGGGTGTCCTGGGAGGTGCCCTGGAACTCGGCCGGGTAGTCCATCGAGCCGACGCCCATGATGACCGACTGTCCGGGCATCAGACGCGGCACGGAGTGCACGGTGCCGAGGCCGCCGGGGTTGGTCAGGGAGACGGTGACGCCGGAGAAGTCGTCCATCGTCAGCTTGCCCACGCGGGCCCGCTTCACGATGTCCTCGTACGCCTGCCAGAACTCGAAGAAGTTGAGCGTCTCGGCCTTCTTGATGCCCGCGACGACGAGCTGGCGGTCGCCGTTGGGCTTCACCAGGTCGATCGCGAGACCGAAGTTCACGTGCTCCGGCTTGACCAGGGTCGGCTTGCCGTCCTTCTCCGCGAAGGAGTAGTTCATCGACGGCATGGCCTTGATCGCCTGCACCATCGCGTAGCCGATGAGGTGCGTGAAGGAGATCTTCCCGCCCCTGGCACGCTTCAGGTGGTTGTTGATC
Organism: Streptomyces sp. NPDC001728; assembly: GCF_040297565.1. Taxonomy (NCBI): domain Bacteria; kingdom Bacillati; phylum Actinomycetota; class Actinomycetes; order Kitasatosporales; family Streptomycetaceae; genus Streptomyces; species Streptomyces sp. NPDC001728. The sequence goes on along the minus strand of NZ_JBEOZK010000002.1, from coordinate 55,938 downwards.
ACGATCCGGTTGTCGAAGAGCAGCTTCACCGGCACGGCGCGGACGGACGTGGCCGTCGGCACCTCCAGGGAGGCGTTCATGTTCTTCGCGACCGCGGCGGCGGGGCCGCGCAGCGTGATCAGCTCGGGGCCGGCCGGGGCCTCGGCCGCCGGGGCGGCGGCAGGCTTGGCCGGAGCCGCCTTCACGGCGGCCGGAGCGGCGGCGGCGGGCTTCGCGGCGACCGGAGCCGCGGGAGCCGCTGCGGGCTTCACGGGAGCCGGGGCGGCGACCGGGGCGGGCGCCGGGGCCGGAACGGCCGCGGGAGCGGCAGGCGCGGCCTGTGCGGGGCCCGTCTGCGGCGCGGCGGACGCGCTCTGAGTGGTGGTGGCGGCCGGGGCGGCCGGGGTCTCCGACGCTCCCGGCTTGTAGTCGGCGAAGAAGTCCCACCAGGCACGATCGACCGAATTCGGGTCCTGGAGGTACTGCTGGTAGATCTCGTCGACGAGCCACTCATTGGCACCGAAGGCGGTCGCAGGGTTCTGGCCCTGCCCGTCTTGGTCGGTCGGGGAGCTCGGGGTACTGGGGGACTGAGACGACACGGCGGCAACCGCCCTCTTCCGCTTCACAAGGTGATGGACAGCGGAAATAAAGGCTACGCCTGTCCGGCCGAGAGGTGCAGGCCGGGCGCTCCAACGTCGCGCAAGTCACACTTGACGCGGTGTTTCGGAGCCGTGAATGGCGGGAAACAAGCGTGGTTCGCCAGGTGTGAGGGTACGGAAAACAGCGAGCACGGCCCCCTTCGACCGCACCCCTGAACAGGTCCCGCATATCTACACGCAGAACGAGCGCTTCCGGTTCGAACCCTACGTCAATCTCGCGGCGGAAGGCTGCCCGGAAGAGTGACTCTGATCCGGCAGCCACGTGACGATTCGGCCACTCCGATCCCGCCGCCGTGCAGATCCACCGCCCAGCGCGCGATCGCCAGCCCCAGGCCCGTGCCGCCGTCGCTCCCCGGCCCGTGCCGGCGCGGCGCCGAACCCCGGTTGAACCGCTCGAAGACCTTGTGCCGCTCCGACTCCGGAATGCCGGGACCCTCGTCCTCGACCTCCAGCTCCAGCGAGTCCGGACAGGGGCCGCGCCGGGCCCTGACCGTGACCCGGCCGTGCGGCGGCGAGTGCTTCACCGCGTTGTCGATCAGGTTCGCCATCACCTGGTGCAGCCGCTCCACGTCCGCGTGCGCCACCAGCTCGGGCGGCGACACGTCCAGGTGCAGATGGACGTCCGTGCGGTTGTGCAGGCCCGAGCTGGACGAGAGGCCGCGCTGCGACGCGGCGAGGTTCGCCTCCCGCAGCACCCCCGAGAGGTAGGGCCAGACCTCGAAACGGCGCACCTTCAGCGCCACGACACCGTTGTCAAGACGTGACAGGTCGAGCAGCGTCTCCACGAGCCGCCCCAGCCGCTCGGTCTGCTTCAGCGCCGACCGCATCGTCTCCGGGTCCGCCTCGGACACCCCGTCCACGACGTTCTCCAGTACGGCCCTGAGCGCGGCGATCGGGGTCCGCAGCTCGTGCGACACATTGGCCACCAGCTCCTTGCGGTGCCGGTCCACGGCCTCCAGGTCGTCCGCCATGCGGTTGATCGTCGACGCGAGGTCGCCCAGCTCGTCCCGCCGGTCCGCACCCCGCACCCGGCGGGAGAAGTCGCCGCGCGAGATCGTCCCGGCCACGGTGGTCATCTCGTCGAGCGGCGCCGTCAGGGACTGCGCCACGAACTGGGTGATCAGCAGGGTCGCGATCATCGCGAAGATCGTGATGTACCGGAACTCGGTGGACGTCCGGATCGCCACCAGGGCCAGACCGGAGGTCAGCAGGACCGCCCCGACGACCAGCGCGCCGAGCTTGGTCTTGATCGAGATCACGATCCGGCGCGGCCGGCGCGCACCGCCGTCCGGGCCCCGCTGCTCCCGCGGCCCGCCGGGCCCCCGCGGGTTCACGGCGCCGGAGTCTCCAGCGCGTAGCCGACCCCGTGCACCGTACGGATCCGTTCGGCCCCGATCTTCCGGCGCAGCGCCTTGATGTGGCTGTCCACGGTCCGGGTCCCCGAGGCGTCCGCCCAGTCCCACACCTCGGCGAGCAGCTGCTCGCGGGAGAGGACCGCGCGGGGGGTGCTCGCCAGGCAGACCAGCAGGTCGAACTCGGTCGGCGTCAGGTGGACGTCCTCGGCACGCACCCGGACCCGGCGCTGCGCGTGGTCGATCTCCAGCTCGCCCAGCCGCAGGATGCCGCTGCGCGGGGTCACCGCGGCCAGCGCGGCCCGCTCCACCCGGCGCAGCAGGACGTGCACCCGGGCGGCCAGCTCGCGCATCGAGAACGGCTTGGTCATGTAGTCGTCCGCGCCGACCCCGAGACCGACCAGCATGTCGGTCTCGTCGTCGCGGGCGGTCAGCATGAGGACCGGTACGGGCCGCTGGGCCTGGACCCGCCGGCACACCTCGAGACCGTCGAAGCCGGGCAGCATCACGTCCAGGACCATCAGGTCCGGCTGCCAGGCCTCGGCCGCGTCCACGGCCGCCGGGCCGTCCGTCGCGGTCTGCACGAGGAAGCCCTCGGCGCGCAGTCTCGCCGAGATCGCCTCCACGATCGTCACGTCGTCCTCGACCACCAGGACGCGCCGCTGGGCCCCCGGAGTGGCCGCCGCACCGTGGTGAGTGGTGTGTGTCTGCTCCATTGCCCCGCCTCGCGTCGCCGATGTCGGCTCAGCAGCCTAGAGGTACCGGTGGCGTCCCGGCTATCCAGGAGTTATCCGGGACGGACCGCGAGATGGACCACGTCGGGGACGCCCCGGGCAACGGGGATCTCTTCCGTCCGTACCCCGCTGAATCCGGCATTCCGCAAGGACCCTTCGAAATCGTCGGAGGGCCGTGCCGACCACACGGCGAGCACGCCCCCGGGCTTCAGCCGCGCCGCGCAGGCCGCCAACCCCTCGGCCGCGTACAGGGATTCGTTGTCCTCGGTGACCGTCCAGTCGGGCCCGTTGTCGATGTCCAGGCAGAGGGCGTCGTAGCGGTCGGACGAGGTCCGGAGGTGGGCCACCAGGTCCGTGTGCAGGATCACGGTCCGGGAATCGGCGAGCGCGGCCCCGGAGATCGCGGCCAGCGGCCCCCGCCGGTGCCAGTCGATGATCGCCTCCTCCCGCTCGACCACCGTGATCCGGCCCCAGCGGGGGTCGGCGGCGGCATGGGCGAGCGAGAACCCGACGCCGAGCCCGCCCACCAGGAGCGAGGCGCCGGCACGCTCCTCCTGCGGCAGCGCTGCCTGCGCCGCGTCGATCAGCAGCCGTTCCGAACGCCCGTCGGAGGTGTCCATCAGGAAGGTCCCGTTGGCGATGATCTCGAAGTGCGCGTCACGGCGGCGCAGCACGACCTCTCCGTACGGTCCTTCACGGCGGTCGAGGGTCACGGGTCCTGACATCGGCGGTCGCTCCGCTCTCGTCTCGGCAGTCGGTCCCGGCCCATCCTTACGGGGTGGGGACGAGCGGGACAAACCCTTTGCGGGGGAGGGGAGATGGGGTCCGGACACCCGTTCGACTCCGCAGGGTCACGGGTCACGGGGTTCGGGCTACGGACTGCGGGTCATGGCCTACGGACCGCCGGCGGCCACCGGTCTACGCCTCCGTAGCCGTCCGCCGCGCGCCCCGCCACGCGTACAGACCCGTTCCGGCCACGAACGCCCCGGCCGCCACCGTCCACGCCCCGGCCTGCGGACCCGGCTGCATCACCCAGGCCCACCACTGCGCCGCACCGCCCGGCCGGGCCGGGGCCGCCAGATGGACCGCACCCACGAAGAAGGCGGGCGGCAGCCAGCTCAGCCGGGCGCCGACGACGGTGGCGGAGCCCGCCGCCATCCCCACGAGCCCCAGTGTGTCCCGAACCGCGGCGGGCGCGCCGAACGCCTCCGGGTGGCCCGGCAGCGCCAGGGCGAACAGCGCCGCGGCGAGGGCCGTCGGCGCGAGGACGTGGGCCAGCCGGAGCGGCCACCACGCGCGTACCGCCGTGCGGTCCAGCTCGTCGCTGGGCGCGTACAGGCTGGTGCCGACCGCCGCCGCCGCGACCAGCGGGCCGAAGACCACGACCGGCAGCCGGGCGGTGTGGTCGAGACCGGGGAGCGATTCGAGCCACCGGGCCACCCAGGCGGCGGCCACGGCGACACCGACGAGAGCGGCGAGCGCGCCGGGCAGGGCCCGGGAGCGGAGGTAGAGCGCCGGCGGGCCGAGCCTCATGGGCCTGGCCGGCCCTGCGGGGCCGGTTCGGGGGTGGCTCACGGGATCGGCACCTCGTCCGGATGGCAGGTGTCCGCCGCGAGGTAGCGGGCCAGATAGTCGCGCTGGGCGGCGGGGGACTTGGCGCGGAGCCGCTCCACGTACGGCCGGGCTGCGGTCGTGTCGGGTCCGTAGTCGTCCGGTGTCGGGGCCAGCCACTCGGTGACGGCGAGGTGCACCTCGCTCGCCCGCTCCGCGTCCGCCCCGGTGAAGTCGCCCGGCGCGCACGTGTCCGAGAACAGCCAGGTCACGGCCGAGTTCAGAAACAGATCGGGGTGCGGAAGCCGGCCGCGCACCGCGTCCTGCGCCGCGTTGGGCAGCTCCATGTCGCCGGGGCGGCCGGGCCCGAACGGGCCGCCGATCCAGCGGACCGGGGCACCGGGCACCCCCTTGAGCCGGGCGTTCAGCGGGGCGAGCGCCGCCGACACCTCGGGCAGCAGCTCCGCGTCGACGGCCGTCAGACACACCTGCGGGGTGCCGTCGTCGCAGACCCGCCGGGCCAGGGCCGGGTCATGGCGCCAGGGGCCCTCGTCCGGCGGCAGCCGCAGGACGAGGGCGGCGGCGGCGACCGCCACGGCCAGCGGAACCAGGGCGAGCGCCCGGCCCCGGCCCCGGCGCAGCCCGTACGCGAGGAGCGCGGTGAGCGCGAGCCCCGCCGTCCACGCCGCCGACACCGGGCCGAACCACCACACCGGACGGTCCCAGAAGAACTGGTGCTCGGCCCCCGGGGAGAGCCAGCGCGCGGGGCCCACGGCGTACGCGCCGACGGCGAGCCCGACGTACCCGACGATCCCGAGGAGCGGTGCCGTGAGCCGCCAGGGGACCACCCGCCCCACGACATGGCCGAGCGCGCCGAGGGCGGCGACGGCGACCACGTCGGCGGCGAGCAGCTCGACGTACGGGCGGCCCCCGGAGACGTACGGCCAGGTGGCGAGGAGACAGACGGCGTCGGCGAGGAGCACGGCGGCGGCCGGCCAGAGCGCGGCCGGGGCGACCGCGACGAGCAGCCGGCGCAGGGGCGGGCGGGGGACGGACTCCCAGAGCTCCGCCGTCCCGCGCCTGCGCTCCCGGCCGCCCTGCCAGCAGCCGGCCGCGAGGGCGAGCGGCCCGGCGAGCAGCCCGGCGGTGACGTGCAGCATGTTCGTGGCGTCGGCCCAGCGGCCCTGCCAGCCGGGCGCCTTGCCGTACATCGTCACCAGCACGGTGAGGACGACGGCGGCCCCGGTCCAGGGCCCGAGCCCGCGCCGCAGTTCGGCCCGGAGCGGGGAGACCGCCCGTACGCGCGCGCGTGGCTCCGTGCGGGAAGGGGTGAGGGTGGCGGTCATCGCAGTGCCTCCCGCTCCGGGCCCGCACCGCTGCGGTGGGCGCGCAGCGCGGCCGTGTAGCCGCGCTCCACGGCGTGCGTGGTGGAGTCGCCCGCCCCGGCCGGCTCCCCGCCGAGTGCCGTGAGCTCGGCCGTCGTGCCCTGGAAGGCGAGCCGCCCCGCCTCGATCAGGGCGACCCCGGTGCAGGCCGCGGCCACGTCCTCGACCAGGTGCGTCGAGACCACCACCGTCGCCGTCCCGCCCAGCTCCCGCAGCAGCGCCCGGAAGTCGACCCGCTGCTCCGGGTCGAGACCGGCCGTCGGCTCGTCGAGCAGCAGCAGCTCCGGTTCGTTCACGATGGCCTGGGCGATGCCGGCCCGCCGGAGCATGCCGCCGGACAGCGTCTTCATCCGCGCGTCGATCCGGTCCCCGAGCCCGACCCGCTCCACCGCGCGTTCCACCGCCGCCGGGACCCGGTCCGCGGGTACCTCTTTCAGCCAGGCTACGTAGGCGACGAACTCCCGCACCGTGAAGGCCGGGTAGTACCCGAACTCCTGCGGCAGATAGCCGAGACGGCGCCGTATGCCGGTCCGTTCGCGGTGGCTCGTGGCGTCCGCGCCGAGCAGTTCGACCCCGCCGGAGGCGGGTGCGGCGACGGTCGCGAGGACTCGGACGAGGGAGGTCTTCCCGGCCCCGTTCGGGCCGAGCAGGCCGTGCACGCCGGGGCCGAGGGACAGATCGAGCCGGTCGAGCGCGATGGTACGCCGGTGGCGGACGGTCAGTCCGCGCACCGCGACGGTGGGCAGCGTGTTCACCGGGACTCCAGGTGGTCGAAGGAACGGCGCCGCAGTGCGAGCAGGGCGGCGCAGACGAGTGCGGCGGCGGCCCAGGCGCCTTGCGCGGCGGGGCCGGAGAAGTAGGGTGCGAGCGCGGCGGCTCCCGCGCCCGGGGTGTCCGGCGGGCCGAGGAGCGGGCCCGTGACGGCGAGCAGCCAGCCGCCGCCGAGCGTCGCGGCGGCGGCCTGGCAGCCGACGAACGAGCCGAGGGCGAGCGTGGCCAGGGTCAGCGCGAGCCCCGGCAGCAGCCAGGCGGCGGCCCCGGGGATCCCGGCCGCCGACGGCAGCAGCGCCCCGCCGGCGGTCAGCAGCGGTACGCACACGCCGAGGACGGCGGCTGCCCGGGTGAGCAGCAGCCGCAGTCCGCCGGACGGGGTGGCGGCGGTGATCTCGTGCAGGGGGTCGGCGTGCCGCCCGTACGAGACGGCGACCCCGGCGAGCGGCAGGACGGGGGAGACGGCGAGCAGCAGGCCCCGCGCGCCCTGGACCCCGGCGCCGTGGGCGAGCCCGAAGGCGCCGCCGACGACGAGGAGTACGGCCACCACCCAGGACCCGCGGAGCGCGGGCCCGACGGCGTACCAGAGCCGGGCCCGGCGCCCGAGGCGGCTGTGGGGGGTGGCGGCGGTCGCAGGGGCGGGCCGGTGGCCGAGGGAGGTCAGGAGCTCGTGGCGTACGGCCGCCAGGGCGGGGCCCGCCACGCCGGCCCGGACGGTCTCCGAGACGCGGCCCGCACAGGACGTGCAGGACTCGACGTGCTTCTCCAGGGACCAGGCGTCGGTCTCGGCGGCCGAGCCCTCGGCGTACCGGAGGGCGAGGGCGTCGCTGACGTGCCAGGCAGACGGCGGGTGACCGGACGGCCGGGCGAGCGGGGAGGACGATCCGGCGGAGCGCGATCCGGAGCGGGATGATCCCGAGAAGCGTGATCCGGCGAACCGGGGGAGCCGCGGGCGGGGCGGCCGTGGTGTCGTCATGCGGTGCCTCCCAGGGCGTTCGGGCCGCCGGGCCGGGCCGCCCCGAGCGCGGCGCGCAGTTCGCGGCGGGCGCGGAGGGCGGCGTCTTGACGGTGCCCTCGGGTATGCCGAGGAGCCGGGCGGTCTCGCGGGTCGTCAGGCCGTCGACGACGGTCGCCCGCAGGACCTCGGCGAGTTCGGGCGAGATGCGGTCGAGCGCGGCGCCGACCTCCCCGTACTCCAGACCCGCGAGCACCCGGTCCTCGGCGGACGGCGCGGCGGCGGGCGGCTCCGTGGGTGCGGCGGCGTGCGCGGCGGCCCGTTCCACGGCCCGTTCGGCGCGGGCCCCGGCCCGCTGGGCGTCGACGAGCCGCCGGGCGGCGATGACCCACAGCCAGCCACCGGCCTCGCCCCGGCCCCGGTGTCCGCCGGCCGAGCGCCAGACCGTGACGAAGGTGTCCTGGAGGACCTCCCGCACGGTCTCCTCGTCGGGGCAGCGCCGGGCGAGGCGCGCGTGCAGCCAGCCTGCGTGCCGGTCGTACAGCACGGCGAGCGCCTCGGTGTCCCCCCGGGCGACCGCGCGCAGCAGCGCCGCGTCGTCCTTCCCGTCGCCCCCGGAGGGGCCTCCCCCTGCGGGGCGCAACAGTCTCACGCCCTCTCTATCGCGCGCGTGCCCCGGTTCGGTTCACCGCGCGGGCCGCGACGTCAGGGACTCGTGGGCGGGCCGCCGTCGGGGAGGGCGGCGAAGACCCGCTGGAGGGCGGGTGGGCGTTCGCCGTCGCCCGCGACGACGACGCGGCCGCGGTACGTCACGGAGTACTGGAAGCCGTCGGCGATCGGGCGGCCGGTCGGGCGCTCGGGGACCTGCGCGTAGGCGGGGTCCTCCAGGGCGGCCCGGAGCTCGGCGGCCTCGGCGGGGGTCTGGTGCCCGGTGCGGGGCGGCTCGGCGCCGGAGCGGCTGGTCCAGGTGCCGTCGTAGTGGACGACGAGACGGTTGTCGACGCCGGCGAAGCCGCCGCTGACGGCCACCTCGACGAGGACCTCACCCGGCTGGGGGTCGGCCGCCGGGGTGCCGGGGCCGGTGGTGACGCTCGGCACGGCCGGTCCGCTCACCGAGGACGGCGGCCCGCCGGGCGCGGGGGTGATCCCGGGCCCGCAGCCGCTCGCACCGCCGGCCAGGGCCCCGATCAGCAGCAGGCTCCCGCACCAGGTCTTCCGTACGCCTCGCACCATGCTCCGAGCATGCCCGCACGGGGGCACCGCGCGCAGCCGGACGGCCGGGATTCCGCCCGGACGGTGAAGGTCGCCCGGCCGCGGCGGCTCGGGACTCGGCCCGCCGTCCGGACCGCCGGCCCTCCGTCGGCTCCGTCCGGACTGTCAGGCCTCCGTCGGCTCCGGCCGCACGATCCCCGTCACCGGCCCCCGGTAGCGCCAGTCGAGGGAGTCGTACAGCGCGAGGCCGTCCGTGGTCGCGGCGAGTACCCCGGTCTGCGCGCCCGTCTGGGCGGCGGCGGCCTCCAGGGTGCGCATGACGTTGGCGCCCAGGCCGCGCCGCCGGTGGGCGGGGTCGGTCTCGACCTGGTCGGCGACGGCGGTGGAGCCGGTCGGGGCGATCTGGCCGCGCGCGGCGAGCGTTCCGTCGGGGGCGAGGATCCGGACCCGGATGACGCCTTCGCGCAGCTCGGTGGTCCGCGCGTACCCCTCGGGCGGCGCGGGCCTGGCGGCCGGGTCCAGCGGCTTGACCATCATGAAACCCGGGTCGGCGGGGACGGTCCAGCCCTCGGTGATCCACGCGCCCGCGTCCTCGGGCCCCGCCATGATCTTGAGCCAGCTGTACGGGGCGGTGAGCCGCGCGCAGAGCGCGCCGACGGAGGCCGCGTCGGGGGCGGGCAGGACATGGCGTACGACGTGCCGGGGCAGGCCCACGTCGATCCGGTGGCCCCAGTGCTCGGCGACGGGGGCCGGGGTCCCCCGGGAGACGGCCCAGCCCGCCACCCAGGCCGATGTAATAGACGAGATATCCATGCAGGCATTACATCGACGGGAGGCCCTGCGTAGGGGGCTGATCGCTCAGGGCGAACAGGCGTCCGGGAACATTCCTTGGCTCACATGCATTGAGTCCACATAGCTCAACTTGACTGCCGAAGGGGAGATCATGGCTTCTGACGCCAAGCCGTCCGTGCCGCTCACTCTGCCTGTGCTGCCGCTCGACGACGAGGTCGTGCTGCCCGGAATGGTGGTGCCGCTCGACCTGTCCGACAACGACGTGCGCGCCGCCGTCGAGGCGGCCCAGGCCGCCGCGCGGCCCGGCGCGGGCAAGCCCAGGGTGCTGCTGGTGCCCCGCGTCGACGGGACCTACGCCGGGACCGGCGTCCTGGGCACCGTCGAGCAGGTCGGACGGCTGTCCGACGGCGACCCCGGGGCCCTGATCCGCGGCGTCGGCCGCGTCCGCATCGGCGCCGGTACGACCGGACCCGGCGCCGCCCTGTGGGTGGAGGGCAGCACCGTCGAGGAGACCCTGCCCGACCCGCTGCCCGGCCAGGTCACCGATCTGGTCAAGGAGTACAAGGCGCTGGCCACCAGCTGGCTCAAGAAGCGCGGTGCCTGGCAGGTCGTCGACCGCGTCCAGCAGATCGAGGGCGTCGGCGCCCTCGCCGACAACTCCGGGTACTCGCCCTTCCTCACCGTCGAGCAGAAGGTCGCCATCCTGGAGACCGCCGACCCGGTCGCCCGCCTCAGGCTCGCCACCGCCCAGCTCCGCGAGCACCTCGCCGAGCAGGACGTCGCCGAGACCATCGCCAAGGACGTCCAGGAGGGCGTCGACAAGCAGCAGCGCGAGTTCCTGCTCCGCCGTCAGCTCGAAGCCGTCCGCAAGGAACTCCGCGACCTCAACGGCGAGGCCGAGGGGGACGAGTCCGACGACTACCGCGCCCGCGTGGAGGCCGCCGACCTGCCCGAGAAGGTCCGCGAGGCCGCCCTCAAGGAGGTCGAGAAGCTGGAGCGGTCCAGCGACCAGTCCCCCGAGGGCTCCTGGATCCGCACCTGGCTGGACACCGTTCTCGAACTGCCCTGGAACGAGCGGACCGAGGACCGCTACGACATCCGGGGCGCCCGTGCCGTGCTCGACGCCGAGCACGCGGGCCTGGACGACGTGAAGGAGCGCATCACCGAGTACCTGGCGGTGCGCAAGCGGCGCTCCGAGCGCGGCCTCGGCGTCGTCGGCGGGCGCCGCGGCGGAGCCGTGCTGGCCCTCGTCGGCCCGCCCGGCGTCGGCAAGACCTCCCTCGGCGAGTCCGTCGCGCACGCGATGGGACGCGAGTTCGTCCGGGTCGCCCTCGGTGGCGTACGGGACGAGGCCGAGATCCGCGGCCACCGGCGTACGTACGTGGGCGCCCTGCCCGGCCGGATCGTCCGGGCCGTCAAGGAGGCCGGGTCCATGAACCCGGTGGTGCTGCTCGACGAGATCGACAAGGTCGGCTCCGACTTCCGCGGCGACCCCGCCGCCGCCCTCCTCGAAGTCCTCGACCCGGCGCAGAACCACACCTTCCGCGACCACTACCTGGAGGTCGAACTCGACCTCTCCGACGTCGTCTTCCTGGCCACGGCCAACGTCCTGGAAGCCATCCCCGAGGCCCTGCTCGACCGCATGGAGCTGGTCAGGCTCGACGGCTACACCGAGGACGAGAAGGTCGTCATCGCCCGCGACCACCTGCTGCCCCGGCAGCTGGAGCGCGCGGGCCTGGAGCCCGGCGAGGTCGTCCTCGAGGACGCGAGCCTGCGCAGGCTGGCCGGCGAGTACACCCGCGAGGCGGGCGTCCGCACCCTGGAGCGGGCCGTCTCCCGGCTGCTCCGCAAGATCGCCGCACAGCACGAGCTGGGCGACCGCGAACTGCCGTTCGCGGTCGGCCCGGACGACCTGCGGGACCTCATCGGCCGGCCGCACCACGTCCCCGAGTCCGCGCAGGACCCGGCGGAGCGCCGTACGGCCGTGCCGGGTGTCGCCACCGGACTCGCGGTGACCGGCGCCGGCGGTGACGTGCTCTTCGTCGAGGCCTCCCTCGCCGACCCGGAGACCGGCGCGGCCGGGCTGACCCTCACGGGCCAGCTGGGCGACGTGATGAAGGAGTCGGCGCAGATCGCGCTCTCCTTCCTCCGCTCGCACGGCGCGGAACTGGAGCTGCCCGTCACCGGTCTGAAGGACCGCGGCGTGCACATCCACTTCCCGGCGGGCGCCGTCCCCAAGGACGGTCCGAGCGCGGGCGTCACCATGACGACGGCGCTGGCCTCCCTGCTGAGCGGCCGGCTGGTCCGTACGGACGTGGCCATGACCGGCGAGGTCTCCCTCACCGGCCGGGTCCTCCCGATCGGCGGCGTGAAGCAGAAGCTCCTGGCCGCGCACCGGGCGGGCATCACGACGGTCGTGATCCCCAAGCGGAACGAGGCCGACCTGGACGACGTCCCGGCCGAGATCCTGGAGAAGCTGGAGGTCCACCCGGTGACCGACGTCCGCCAGGTCCTGGAGATCGCGCTGGCGCCGGCGGCGGTGCCGGTGGGCGTGGCGGCCTGACGTTCGCGCGGCGGAGCGGGGTGTCCTCGACGGGCACCCCGCTCCGCCGTACCCCGGGTGTCCTTCGGGGGCATCACGCTCCGCCGTACCCGGGAGTAAATCGTGACCCGGATGTCAGTTGGGGCTGTCATGCTCGTACGCATGAACGAAGACGCCTTCTGGGCTCTCATCGACGAGTTGAGCCGCCGCCCCGGTGACCGGGACGAGCGGCTGGAGTGGCTGCGCGGACAGCTGCTCCGGCGTCCCGCCGCCGAGAGCGTGGAGTTCCAGGTGCGGCTGGAGCGGGCGTGCGAGACCGCCGACCGGAAGGACCTGTGGAGGGCTGCGAACCGGATCGAGGGCGGCGACTGCACGGACGACGGCTTCCACTACTTCACGCTCTGGCTGGTGGGACAGGGACGCAAGGTGTACGAGTCGGTCGTCGCCGACCCCGACGCGCTGGCGGACGTGCCGGGGATACGGCTCCTGGTGGGGCGGCCCCATGACGACTGGGACGACGACGAGTGGCCCGAGTGGGAGGAGCTCGACTATGTCGCGCAGGACGCCTACGACGAGCTGACCGGCCAGGACGACGACGACGGCGAGGAGTTCCTCGACGCCGTGGAGGAGGCCGAGGAGGCCGCCGAGGCGGCGGGGGAGTGGGAAGAGGACGACGATTCCCGTGGGTCTCGCCCGGAAGGGGTGGCGCTGCCCCGGCTCACCGCCCTCTTCCCGCTCGGGACGTCCGGCTCCTGACGGGTTCCGCGCGGGCCCGGCGGGTTCCGCCGGGACTAGGGCCTGCCTTTCGGATCATGCCGGGCTCGCGGGGCCTGGCACGCGCGCTCGCCGTGTTGTCGTCGGTCGCCGACTCCCCCGGCTACCGCTGGGAGGTGCCCCCACCGCGTTGACTCCCTCCTCCGCCTTGCGATCGCACGCACCAGGCCCCGCTCCCTGATCCGGCCTGATCCAAAGACAGGCCCTAGGAGGCGGACGGGTTCCGGCGGCGGCCCAGGAGCAGGGTGCCCGCCGCGAAGACGGCGAGCCCGCCCGCGCCCGCGAGGGCCAGGGGGAGCGGCGAGGTGGGGGCCTCGGCGGACTCGGCCGAGAGGGCCGGGGGCTGCTCGTCGCCGCCGTGGCCCGCGTGGCTCACGGTGGACAGTTCGGCTCCCGCCGCGATCTTCGCCTCGGTGGGGGCCTGTGCCCGGGCCGTGCCGGCCTGCGCCGCCGCCCCGCCGAAGGTGACGTCCGAGCAGCTGTAGAAGGCCTCGGGGCTGTCGTTGCGCTGCCACACCTTGTAGACGATGTGGCGGCCGGTGCGGGCGGGGAGGTCGCCCGTGAAGTTGTAGTAGCCGTCGGTGGCGGTGCGGGTGGTGTTGTAGACGGCGACGGGGGTCGCGTCCAGGTCCGACCACTTCAGCGGCTGCGTCGGGTCGAAGCCGGGCTTGGTGATGTAGACGGTCATGGTGCCCGAGTGGGCGGCCGTCACCCGGACCTTGAAGTCGAAGGAGCCCGCGGCGACCGCGGTCGCCGGCCAGTCGGTGCGGGCCCAGTCCAGCGCCCGGTACTTCTCGCGGTTCGCCGAGCAGAGCTTGCCGTCGGGGATGAGGGCCTGGTGCTGCCCCGCGGCGTTGGCGATGTTGACCTCGTTCCAGTCGTAGAGCGGCTGGGTGCCGGAGTCGGCGACGAGGTCCTTGCAGACCTGGGACCTGGGGGTCTCGGGGCCCTCGGCGTAACAGGCGGCGATGCGGCTGACCGGGTTGAAGACGGCCCCGTGGGCGGCGGCTGTGGTGGGGGTCAGGCCGACGAGTGCGGTGGCGGCGGACAGGGCGGCGACGCCGGTGGCGGTGCGGCGGTAGGACGGCATGCGGGGGCTCTCTCTCGTGCGTGGGGGAGGACGGAACGAGCAACGCGCGCTGAGCGGACGGAAGTTGAATCCCGGGCGACCGCGATAGAGCGTCGCATTGGTCCATACCAATGAGCAAGGGGGTGGGCGGAAAAAGCCGAAGCGGCCCCCGGGGCGCCGCGCACCCGGGGACCGCTGGGAAGGAGGAGGCGTCAGCCGTTCGCGAGCGCCTGCACCCGCGAGTAGTCGCCGTTGAAGTGGTTGTGGTCGCCGACGGTGGGGCCGGAGGAGGTGTACTGCCAGATCGTGTAGTACTGCCAGCCGGCCGGGAGTTCGCCCACGGTCGAGGAGTACCGCGCGATCCACAGCGGGTTGGTCGTGGCGAAGGCGGCGGAGTTGCCGGTGCACTGGGTCCACCAGCTGGTCGCCGTGTAGATGACGGCGTCCCGCCCGGTCCGGTACTTGTACCGGTCGACGAAGTCGCGGATCCAGGAGACCATCCCGGCCTGGGTCTTGCCGTAGCAGGTGGCGCCGTACGGGTTCCACTCGATGTCCAGCACGCCCGGCAGGGTCTTGCCGTCCTTCGACCAGCCGCCGCCGTTGTTGACGAAGTAGTCGGCCTGGGCCGCGCCGGTCGTCGTGTCGGGGGTGGCGAAGTGGTACGTGCCCCGGATCATGCCGACGTTGTACGAGCCGGTGTACTGCTGGTCGAACGAGGTGTTCTTGTAGTAGGTGCCCTCCGTCGCCTTGACGTAGGCCCACTTGACCCCGCTGTTCCACAGGGTGGACCAGGCCACGTTGCCGTTGTGGCTGGAGACGTCCACGCCTTCGGTCTGGACGGCCTGGGCGGAGGCGCCGCCGGGGGCGGAGCCCTGTCCGTCGTGGGCGATGACGCCCATGCCCATGGTGGCGGAACCGCGCGGCGGTGCCACGCGGGTGCCCGGGTCCTGGGCGGCACCGGCGGACCCGGCGAGGGGGAGGAGGAGGGTCAGGGCCGCGAGGGCGGCGCCGGCGAGGGTCGTTCCGGATCTGTGCACACGCATTGCGTGCCTCCGAAAGCTCGGTGGGGGGAGCGGTGTCGGCGGGCCCTGGTGTGGACATGTCATGAGGGCTGCCGGGAAAGACGCTACGCACGTAGACCCGCCCTGCGGAAGGGGGCCTGATGGCTGCCGTTGGTCTACTCCTGCGAAATACTGAAGGAGCTGCGGCGATGAGCGCCGCCGGAAGAAACTTTCAGCGGCCGGAAAGCGCATGGAAGGTGCTGACGTGCACGGAAGCGGTACGGGAAGTGAAGGCCGGGCCACCTCCGGAGGTGGTGTGGACCAGGAATTCCTCGCCCTCGAACGGGAGCTGGCGGTCTTTCTGCGCCGCGCCCGCGCCCAGTCCGGCGAGATGGCCCGCGAGGTCCACCCCGAACTGGAGCCCGCCGCGTACGGCCTCTTCGTACGCCTCGACGACGCCGGGCCCCAGCGGGCCACCGAACTCGCCGGGTACTTCGGCGTCGGCAAGGCCACGATGAGCCGCCAGCTCCGCGCCCTCGAAGACCTGGGACTGGTCGCACGCGACCCCGACCCCGCCGACGGCCGCGCCTCGCTCGTCCGCCTCACCGAGGAGGGCCGCGACCGCTTCCGCAGCGTCCGCGACGCCCGGCGCGAGCGCTACGTCCGCAAGCTCGCCGACTGGGACCGCGCCGAGGTCGCCGAACTCGCCCGCCTCCTGAACCACTTCAACGTCCGCTCGGAGGGCTGAACGCGGGGGCGCGTCCGCCGACGGCCGTTCCGGCTGTCCAGCCGCCCGGGCCGCGTCCGCCGACGGCCGTTCCGGCTGTCCAGCCGCCCGGGCCGCGTCCGCCGACGGCCGTTCCGGCTGTCCAGCCGCCCGGGCCGCGTCCGCCCGGACCGCGTCCGCCGGTGGCCCGCCCCCACTGTCCAGTCGCCGGCCCTCGCTCAGGTGCCCGACAGCTCCGTGTAGACCGCCGTCGCGTCGTCGTGCCGCTTCCAGCGGCGCGCCCCGCCCGCCCGCTCGTCCGCCGTCTCCAGGGCCCGCACCCGGTGGAGCAGCCCGAGCGACCCCTCCTTCCGCAGGACGCCGAGGCAGTCCGTCCAGTCGCCCGCGCCGAACAGGTCCACCCAGCGGCTCGCCCCGTCCGTCAGCGCGGCCAGCGACCGCACCTCCGCGCGCGGGGTCGCCCCCGTCACCGCCCGCGCCGCGACCGCCGGGTCGGCCGCCGCCGTGAAGAAGCCGCCCTCCCGGTTCCGCAGCCGGTCGGTCGCCTCCAGGGAGCGCAGGATCTCGTCCGGCACCCGGTCGAGGCGGTCGTCGAGCACCGCCCGTACCGCCCCGTCCGGCGCCTCGACCAGGAGGACCGAGTCGGAGAGCACGAGGTGCTCGACCAGGGTGTCGTCCCAGCGGGCGAGGACCACGGTCGCCTGGGGTGTACGCACGTGAGAAAGGTCACAGGTGTCGCGGTGGGCATCCGCGGTCCGCAGGATGGCCCGGGACAGGATCTCGGACAGGGGCATGTCCGGCCAAGAAGCGGACAGTTCGGTCAGAGCCCCGCCCAGGCGGGCGGTGAACCACGGCACGGAGTGCACACAACCGTCATCAGTCGCGGGAGGTGTGACGCCATCGAGGAGGACGACGGTTCCACCCCGCCCCGAGGCGGGCAGGGCGGCGGCCACCCAGTCCTCGTTGGGGCGTTCGGGGCTGCCGGGGAGGGAGGCGACATCGCTGCGCATGACGTCCAGTGTGCCCGGTCGGCCGCACTCCTTCACGGGCTCCTTCACGGGACCTGCAAATGACCGGAAATGGCCTGTACCAAGCTGCCGGTGACGGGCCGGGAGGCGGAACAGCCACCTCCGTCGGGCTGCGGGCGGGCATCCTGCCAAAGGCCGCGCGGAAGATCCAACCGGCGTCCCGTCGGGCCCCGTCCCGTCCGCCTTGGCAAGTTGTTTGCCAACTCATGAGTGCTGTTCACTCGTTCGGGTGGCGGAGCGGCCGATGCGCGCCTCCTACCCAGAAGCGCTGGAATGGTCGGAAGCCGTACCAGGGGTGGGGGCGCTCCACGTGACCGGTCGTCACCTCTGCTTTGTGGGTGGACGAGTCAAGAATGCGAGCACCGGTGCAGATGAAGCGGCCTCGGAGCAAGAACGGCACGCGGAGCCGGACCCCCGGCGCAGCACCGAACCCGGACGGCACCACCACGGCGCCCCTCGCGCAGGCCCAGCCGCCCGCCGGCCGCCCCAAGCGCGTCCGCAACCGGCTGGTCGCCGGCGTCGCCCTCGTCGGCATCACCGTCCTCGCCGCCGGAGCCCCCGCGATCCTCGCCGCCTCCGCCGAGCTGACCGACACCCAGAACCTGGTGACGCTCGCCGAACTCGACCGGCAGGCCGTCACCCTCTCCCACTCCCTCGCCGACGAACGCGACGAGGTCGTCGCGTACATCGCCGCGGGCCGTGACAACCAGACCGGCGACGCCAAGCACAAGCGCCAGATCACCAGCGCCCGGTCCGCCCGCGTCGACCGCCAGATCGACGAGATCCGGCCCGCCGCCACCACCGAACTCCGCCGCGACCTCGCCGGGGTCCCCTCCGTCCGCCGCGCCGCCCTCACCGGCAAGGGCACCGCCCTGGAGGCCCACCGGGCGTACTCGGAGGTCATCGGCAAGCTCCAGGCCCTCGCCGACGAACTGGCCGACAAGAGCCCGGCCCGCGCCTCCGACACCGCGCTCACCGAGGCCACCCGCGCCCCCGCCGCCCTCGGCCGCGCCGTCGAACAGGCCTCCGCCACTCGGGGTCTGCTGCTCGCCGCCCTCTCCGTGACGCAGCCCGAGCCCACCGGAGACGTCCACTACGACCCCGAGACCGACAGGTACGTCCCCGATGTACCCGAGGGCGCCGCCGAGGCCGAGCGGGCCCGTGACACCCTCACCGCCGCCGCCCAGCAGGCCCGGGTCCGTGAACTCGCCGCACTCGGCGACTTCGACCAGGCCGCCGGCTCCGCCGCCCGCGACTCCCTCGCCGCCACCGTCTCCGGCCCCGACGTCAAGAGCGCGGAGCGCTCCCTCGCCTCCCTCACCGACCAGCCGAAGCTGACCGAGGGCGAGCGCGAGACCGACCCGGCCGGCCTGGAGGCCGCCCTCTCCTCCCGCGTCGAGCAGATGCGCGGCGTCGAGTCCGCCCTCGCCACCCAGCGCGTCGAGCGGCTCGCCGCGCTCCGCGACGACGACGTCACCGCCCTCGAACTGCGCATCGCCTTCCTCGGTGGCTGCCTGCTCGTCGCGATCGGCATCTCCACCTATGTGGCCCGCACCCTCACCCGGCCGCTCGCCGTCCTCCGTATCGGCGCCGCCCGGCTCGCCGCCGCCCCCGTCGCGCAGTCCGGCGAGGACGCCGAGCCGGTCCGCTTCACCGGCCGCAACGACGAGTTCGCCCAGGTCGTACGCTCCCTCAACACCCTGCACGGCAAGCTCACCGGCCTCTCCGCGCACAACGAGTCGCTCACCGACCGGCTCAGCGACGGACAGGACGACCTGGCCGCCGCCAAGGACACCCTCGGCACCGAACTCGCCACCCAGCGCGCCGAACTCCAGGGTCAGGTCGCCCTCCTCACCGCCGACCTCGAACGGCTCCGCGGCACCGTCCACCACACCTTCGTCAACCTCTCGCTCCGCAGCCTCGGGCTCGTCGAGCGGCAGCTCGGCGTCATCGAGAAGCTGGAGGAGCGCGAGCAGGACCCGGACCGCCTCGCGACCCTCTTCAAGCTCGACCACATGGCGACCGTCATGCGCCGCCACAGCGAGAACCTCCTCGTCCTCGCCGGACACGAGCACGTCCACGGCCACGCCGGACCCGTGCCGCTGGTCGACGTGCTGCGGGCCGCCGTCAGCGAGATCGAGCGGTACGAGCGGGTCACCATCCAGTCCCTGCCGCCGCACGCCCAGCTCGCCGGCTTCGCCGCCGACGACCTGAGCCATCTGATCGCCGAACTCCTGGAGAACGCCACCTCCTTCTCGCCGCCCGACGCCGAGGTCCAGCTCTCCGGCTGGCTCCTGGAGACCGGCGAGGTCATGCTCTCCGTCCAGGACGCGGGCATCGGCATGACGCCCGGCCGGCTCTCCGAGCTCAACACGAGCCTGGCGAAGGCCGACCCGTCCGCCTTCGAGGGCGAGGGCCTGGGCATGCGCGTCATCGCCGTGCTCGCCGCCCGCCACGGCGTCCGCGTCGAGCTGCGCGAGCAGCAGCCGGGCGGCACGGCCGCCGTCGTGGTCCTGCCGCCGCCGCTGCTCCCCACCGCCCCGCCGGCCACCGTGACGGAGCCCGTACGGGTGGCGGGCGCGGCCCCCACGTTCCAGCTGCCGGGCTCGGCGGCGGAGGCCAACTCCAACGCGCTGCCGTCCCGGAGCCGGGACCCGCTGGTGGAGGCGGCGGAGCGGGCGTTCATGGAGGCGGAGGTGAACGCGGCGATGGAGCGGGGCGAGGAGCCCCCGGAGCCGGCCGCCGAACCGACACCGGAGCCGGAGCCGGCGTACGAGCCGGAGCCGGCGTACGAGCCGGAGCAGGCATACGCCCCGGAGCCGGAGCCGGAGCCGGAGCCGGCGTACGAGCCCGAGCCGGCATACGCCCCCGAGCCGGTCAGCGGGTACGCCCCCGCCCCCGAAGCCCCCGTCCATGACGAGCCCGCCCCCGAGGCGTCGCCCGCCCTCGGTGAGTCCCTCTCCGAGACCACGCTCCAGGTCCGGCTGCCCGACCCGCCGCCGGAGCCGGACACCCACGAGCGCGCCGCCGACATGGCCGGCGCCGTCACCCCCGAACCGGCCCCCGAGGCTGCCCCCGAGCCCGCAGCGGACCAGTCCGTTCCCGGGCCGCGGGCCGCGCAGTGGGAGCGGGTCACCGACAAGGGCCTGCCCAAGCGCACCCCGCAGGTGGTGCGTCAGGCCGGCGCCACCGCCACCCCCCGAACGGGTGGTGTGGACGCGGAGGCACTGCGCCGCCGCCTGGGCGGATTCCACCAGGGGGCCAAAGCGGGGCGCCGTGACGTGGAAGCGGAGTTGGACACGGCGCGGACGGAAGACGTAAGGACTGCACGTACAGAGGAGATGACGGGGGACACAGTCGAGGAGGCACGCAGTTGACTGCGACGGGAACGTTCGGACTGAGCACGGAAGCCCGCAACCTGCAATGGCTGCTCGGGAACCTGGTGGAGGAGGTGCCCGGCGTCCGCTCGGTCGCCGTCGTGTCCTCCGACGGCCTGATGCTGCTCTCGTCCGACCCGGCCACCCAGCAGCATCCGACGGCCGCCGCCGTGGCCGGCCGTTCCGAAGGGCCGCGCGGTTCCAGCGCCGACCTGGCCACCATCGTCTCCGGCATCGGCAGCCTGACCATCGGCGCCGCACGGCTGATGGACGGCGGCGGGGTCAAGCAGACCATGGTCGCGATGGAGGAGGGCAGCGTCTTCGTGATGTCGATCAGCGACGGCTCGCTGCTCGGCGTGCACGCCACGCCCGACTGCGACATGAGCGTCGTGGCGTACCACATGGCGCTCTTCGTGGGCCGCGCCGGTCACGTACTCACCCCCGAAGTCCGCAGCGAGCTGCGCAAATCGATGGAGAGCACCCAGTGACGTCAGCTTCCGCCCACCGGCTGCCGGTACGCGGGGACGCGCGCCGCCCCGCGCGCGTACGCCCGTACTCGCTGACCGGCGGCCGTACCCGCTTCGGCCACGTCCTGCTCGTCGAGACCTTCGTGGCGGCGCTCGAAGCGCCCGCCGTGCGCAAGGTCCTGACGGACGGCGGGCCCGGCGCCCGCGGCCTGATGCCGGAGATGCGGGCCATCGTCGAGATCTGCCGCCGGATGCGCACGGTGGCGGAGATCTCGGCACTGCTGAAGATGCCGTTGGGTGTCGTCCGGGTGCTGCTCAGCGACCTGGCAGACCAGGGAAAGATCCGTGTGTACGGGACCGGTCACGGCACCGGCCAGCCCGACCGCGCGCTCCTCGAAAGGGTGCTGAGTGGACTCCGTCGTCTCTGACGCCTCCGCCGTCTCCGACTCACCGGTGGTCGCGGGCATTCCCGCGCAGCCCGGGGCCGACCTGTTCACGCGGGACACCGCGGGGCCCGAGGACGCCGCCCCGGACCCGGAGGACGGTGCGCGGGACTGGCAGCTCGATCACACGCGCGCCCCGATCGCGACGAAGATCGTCGTCGCGGGCGGGTTCGGCGTCGGCAAGACCACCTTCGTCCGCGCGGTCTCGGAGATCACCCCGCTCCAGACCGAGGCGCTGATGACCCGGGCGAGCGAGGACACCGACGACCTCAGCGCGACCCCGGACAAGCTGACGACGACCGTGGCGATGGACTTCGGGCGGATCACGCTCGACAACGACCTCGTCCTGTACGTCTTCGGCACGCCGGGGCAGCAGCGCTTCTGGTTCATGTGGGACGACCTGGTGCGCGGGGCGATAGGCGCGATCGTGCTGGCCGACACGCGGCGGCTGACGGACTGCTTCCCGGCGCTCGACTACTTCGAGAGCTGCGGGCTGCCGTACATCGTGGCGGTCAACCACTTCGAGGGCACGGAGCTGTTCGAGGCGGACGACGTACGGGAGGCGCTGACCGTGTCCCCGGACGTACCCGTGGTGATCATGGACGCGCGCAAGCGGTACAGCGTCGTCGAGAGCCTGCTCGCGATGGTCGCGCACGCCCTCGAAGCCACCCCCGAATAGTCCGCCCCGTCACGCCAGGAGCTCCACCCATGCGGAAGATACTCATAGTCGGCGCCGGTCAGTCCGGCCTCCAGCTCGCCCTCGGACTCCAGACGCGGGGGTACGAGGTCACCCTCATGTCGAACCGGACGGCGGACGAGATACGGTCCGGCCGGGTCATGTCCACCCAGTGCATGTTCGACACCGCGCTCCAGCACGAGCGGGACCTCGGCCTCAACTTCTGGGAGTCGCAGGCGCCGAGGACCGAGGGCGTCGGCGTCTCGGTGGCCGCGCCCGACTCCACGCGCGCGATCGACTGGGTCGGCCGGCTCGACGGGTACGCGCAGTCCGTCGACCAGCGGGTGAAGATGGCCGGCTGGATGGAGACCTTCGCCCAGCGCGGCGGCCAACTGGTGATCCACGGTGTGGCCGTCGGTGACCTGGACTACTTCGCCCGCAGCTACGACCTGGTGCTGGTCGCGGCGGGCAAGGGCGAGCTGGTGTCGATGTTCGGCCGGGACGCCTCCCGTTCGCCGTACGACGCACCGCAGCGGGCGCTGGCCGTGGCGTACGTCCACGGCCTCGGGCCGCGCCCCGAGCACCCCGACTTCGACGCGGTCCGCTGCAACGTGGTCCCGGGCGTGGGCGAGCTCTTCGTCATGCCGACCCTGACGACGGGCGGTCGCGCCGACATCCTCTTCTGGGAGGGCGTCCCGGACGGCCCGCTGGATGTCTTCCGCGGCATCAAGGACCCCTCCGAGCACCTGGCGCTGACGCTGGAGCTGATGGAGAAGTTCGTCCCCTGGGAGTACGCGCGGGCCACCCGGGTCGAACTGACCGACGCGGGCGGCACGCTGGCCGGCCGCTACGCCCCGACCGTCCGCAACCCGATCGGCCGGCTGCCCGGCGGCGGCCTGGTCCTCGGTGTCGCGGACGTCGTCGTCGCCAACGACCCGATCACCGGCCAGGGGTCGAACTCGGCGTCCAAGTGCGCCGCCGCGTACCTCGACGCGATCGTCGAGCAGGGCGACAAGCCCTTCGACGCGGAGTGGATGCAGAGCGCCTTCGACCGCTACTGGCAGACGGCCCAGCACGTCACCAAGTGGACGAACGCGATGCTGGCACCGCTGCCGGAGCACGTCCTGAACCTCCTGGGCGCGGCAGGCCGGCTCCAGCCGGTCGCCGACCGCTTCGCCAACGGCTTCAGCGACCCGTCGGACTTCGAGAACTTCTTCTTCGACCCGGAGAAGACGAACGCGTACCTGGCGGAGGTCGCCGGGGCCTGACCGGGCCCGGCGAACAGCGGCCCGAGCTTCGGGCGCCGACCGTCGCGTCGGGACGGGGGCCGTAAAACCGGTCGAGCCGCCACGCCCCGAGGCTCGATCATGTGTTCATGTCTCAGTCGAACACCCTGGCCCGCGTGGACGCCGACCTCGTCGCCGGTCGGGTCCCCATGGCGCGGCAGCGGCTGCGCGGGCTCGTCGCCTCGTTCCCGTACGACCTGACGCTGCGGCGCCGGCTCGCCGAGGTGTACCGGCTGTACGGGGACGCGGCGGAGGCCGGGCGCTGGACGTACCTCGAGGAGGACCGGAGCGCCGAGGAGACCGCCGCCTTCGAGGCGCGGTACGGAGCTCCCGGGCGGCGGATGAAGGCCCTCGCATGGCGCGGGCCCGAGGAGCTCGCCGCCACCGCCTTCGCACACGGACAGCAGGTGGCGGTGCGGACCGCGTGCGCCGAGCGGCTGGGACGTCCGGTCGACTGGGACGACCCGTCGTCCTACGGCGAGGACACGTACGAGGAGGACGCGTCGGACGTCGGCGGGTGGTCGGTCGGCGGGTTCGTCGCGGGTGCCGGCTGCCTCGTGGGGGTCGTCGCCTTCGTGTGGGTCTGGGTGCTCGGCGTCATCGCCCTCTTCAGCGACTGACGGCTCTCCTCCGCCCACCGGACCGCCGCCGGCGCCAGCAGGCCCGTCGTCGCGAACAGGGCGCCGACCACGTACCAGCCGGGGCGGCCCCAGCCCACGCACAGGGCTATGAGGAGGGCGGGGCCCACCTGGTCACGGCCCGCACATAGGCCCGGAACTCCTGGGGCCGTTCCCCTCCGTGGTGGCGGACGAGCGGCGCACGGGCCGCCGGCCCCGCCGCCTTCGCCCCGGTGGCCGTCGAGACCGCGAGGACGAACGGCCAGAAGCTGTCGGCGAGGACGAACGCGCCCGTCGCCACCGCCTGCACCAGCAGCGTGGCCACGTACACCCCCCACGCTCCGTGCCGGTCCGCGAGATGGCCGACCCCGATCCCCACCGTGAGCGGCTTGCAGGAGCAAGGGGTGTGTGGGGAAGGGGGGTTCAGGGGGAGTTCAGGAGCGGTCGCGCCCCTCGGCCCCGCCGCTCCGGTCCCCGGCCCCGCCGCTCCGGTCCCCGGCCCCTTCGCCCCGGTCGTACCCCTCGTCCCCGCCGTCCCTCGCCCCCGCCGGAAGTTCCGGCAGGGTGTACGTGGCCAGTGACGTGCCCTCCTCGTCCGGGCGCACCGCCCCGAGCAGCGGGTTCGCCGCGATCGGGGACACCTTCACCTTCCCGCCCGGCCTCGGCGCCTGCACCACCAGGCCCTCGCCCAGATAGAGCGCCACATGCGTCGCGCCCGGGAAGTACACCACCAGGTCACCCGGCCGCAGTTCCGTCAGCGGCACCCTGGGCAGCTCCGCCCACTGCTCCTGGCTGGTGCGCGGCAGCCGCCTGCCCGCCGCCGCCCACGCCTGCTGCGTCAGCCCCGAGCAGTCGTACGCCTCCGGGCCCTCCGCCCCCCACTCGTACGGCTTGCCGATCTGCCCCACCGCGAACCGCAGCGCCTCCGCGCCCGCCCGCGACGGGGTGCGCCGGACGTCCAGGACCCCCGAGTCGAGCAGTTCGCGCTGCGCACCCGCCGTCTGGGTGCGCTCCAGCTCCGTCAGCCGCGCCAGCTGCTCCGGCGAGAGGCCAGCGAGCAGCTTCTCGACCTCCGCGAGCCGCGCCCGCACCTCGTCCCGCCGGGTGCGCTGCGCGGCTGCGAGGGTCTGCTGCCGGTCCAGCGCCTTGCGCGAGGCCGCCGCCAGCGCGTCCGCCTTGCGCTCGGCCCCCTCCAGCCGCGACACGGTCGTGGCCCGGTCGCGGGCCGCACGGGCCATCAGGTGCCCCTGGTCCAGCGCCGACTGCGGGTCCGACGCGAACAGCAGCCGCAGGTACGAGGAGAACTCGGACCTGCCCTGGTACTGGTCCCGGGCGATCCGGCCGGCCGCCGCCCGCCCCTGGGCCAGCGCGGTCCGGGCGGCGGTGAGCCGTGCGGTGACCTTCTTGGTGTCGGCGGTCCGCACCTTGAGGGCCTCCTCGGCGGCGTTGAACCGCTCGGTGGCCTCCTCGGCCTGCCGGTAGAGCGTCCGCATCCGGGTGAGGAGTGCGGTGACGGAGTCGCCGCCGGAGGGGGGGAGGGCTGCGGCGTCATCGGTTGTGGCGGGGGGACTCGTACCGGCCGGGGGCTCGGGAGCGTCGGGGGGGACGGGGGTGCCGGGGGGGACGGAAGCTGCCGGCGCGTCGGAGGAGGCGAGGGCGTCGTCGGGAACGGCAGGGGATGCGGAGGCGTCGGGGACAGCGGGAGCCGTCGGGACGTCCGGCCTCATCCCGTCGGCCTGGGTCGCCCCGTCGGCCTGGGCCGTCCCCTCGACCGGGTCCGTCCCCGGCCCCACCGGCCCGGCCCCCGGATCCACCGGCCCCACCGGTTCCCCCGCCGGGTCCGCCCACGCGATCGGCGCCTCCACGGGCGGGTCGTCCTGCGGCCCGGGCGCCTCCGCACCGACCGGGGTGACCCCCGTGAGCGCCGTCATCGCGGCCAGCGCCCCCGTGCAGACCGTACGCAGCAGCTTGCGTGGCACGTCATCACCTCCACGGGGATGATGACGCCTCACTTCATCCGATTACCGTACGAATGGGGGCGCGTCCGGCGGACTCACCCGTTCGGCTCAGCGTCCCCGGGGCGGGCCGCGGCCCCGCCGCCCGGCTTCGACCACGGCCAGCGCAGCTCGCGCCGCTCGCGGCCCTCGGGGGCGTACTCGTAGACCCAGCCCCGTTGGAGCCCGAGCCGCTTCGTGTGGCCCGCGGGCTCGCGCCGGTACGCGTACAGCGTCGGCGGACGCCCGTCGTGGGCCGGGACCGGGATCTCGTACCACTTCGGCGGGTGGCCGGTCGGGCCGAGCAGGATCGGCAGGACCCGGCCGTCGAGGGGGCCGCCGCGGAAGGGGGTGTTCTCGCTCTTCACCCCACCAGTGTCCCCTCCGGCCCGCCGTCCCGCCGGACCTCCCCACCGGTCACAGCAGGTGGGCCGCCCCGCCCACCACCGGCAGCACCCGCCGGGCCAGCCGCGCGACCGGTCCCCCGGGGGCCTCCTGGGGGAGGAGCAGCCCGATCACCCGCGCCGTCTCCTCGTCGCCCGCCGCGGTCGCCGCGAGCAGGGCGACGAGATGGTCCACCAGCCAGTCCCGCAGCTCCCCGGCCGGCGGCCGGGGGTCCTCGTCGAGCCAGATCAGCGAGGCCGCCTCCACGGCCGCGATCCATGTCCTGACCAGCATGCCGAGCCGGGGGCCCGGCTTCTCCGCCCCCAGGTGGACGAGGATCTGCTCCGCGGCGGCCCGCCGCACCTCGTCGACGATGGCGCTGGTCCGGGAGGTCTCGGCGACGCTGCCGCCGCGCAGCAGGGCGCTGAACCCGGCGTCGTGACCGTCGACGAAGGCCAGGTAGCGGTCGAGCACCCGGCCGAGCCGCTCGGTGGGCGGTCCGGCCGGCGGTTCGGCGAAGCAGCGGTTCAGGGCGTCGGCGGAGGAACGCAGGGCGGCCTCGTACAGCTGCTGCTTGCCGCCGGGGAAGTAGCGGTAGACGAGCGGCCGTGAGACGCCGGCCGCCTCGGCCACGTCGTCCAGTGAGACGTCCTCGGGCGACCGGTGCGCGAAGAGCTCCTGGGCGGCGTCGAGGAGCTGCCCGCGCCGCTCCTCGACGCTGAGCCGGCGGTAGGCGGGAGTGGCGGGGCTCGTCATGCCCCGCAGGGTATCCGCAGCGGAACGCGCGGAGGTGTCCCGTGGCGGCCGTCCCCGTGCCGCCACCGATCGGTCGTGTACGACTTGTTGACGATCCGTCTACCAACGTGTGAGCCTGGCGGGCAGGACCCGCTCCCGAAGGAGGCGTCAGTGTCGACGCGCGACCTCTACACCTCGGCTCCGTCCGCACCCGTCTGGCAGGTGCCCGCCACCGGCTCCGCCCGCTTCTCCTGGGACTACGACGACGGCCGCGAGCGTCTCCTCGCCCTCTACCAGAAGGGCAAGGACAAGCAGTGGGACGGCGCGACCCGCATCGACTGGGGCATCGAGGTCGACCCGTACGACCCGCTCGGCACCCCCGACGAGGTCCTGACCCTCCACGGCACCCGCCACTGGGCGAAGATGACCGAGAAGGACAAGGGCGACCTGCGCCGGCACTACTCCTCCTGGCAGTTCAGCCAGTTCCTCCACGGCGAGCAGGGCGCCATGATCTGCGCCGCCCGGATCGTCGAGTCCGTGCCCGACCTCGACGCCAAGTTCTACTCGGCCACCCAGACCATGGACGAGGCCCGGCACGCCGAGATCTACGGGCGCTTCCTGCACGACAAGATCGGCATGCTCTACCCGATCAACGACAACCTCCAGGGCCTGCTGGACGACACCCTGCGCGACTCCCGCTGGGACATGCCCTACCTCGGCATGCAGGTCCTCATCGAGGGCCTCGCGCTCGCCGCGTTCGGCATGATCCGCGACACCACCGACAAGCCGCTGCCGAAGCAGATCCTCGCGTACGTGATGCAGGACGAGGCCCGGCACGTGGCCTTCGGGCGGATGGCCCTGCGCGACTACTACAAGCAGCTCACCGACGCCGAACTCCGCGAGCGAGAGGAGTTCGTCATCGAGGGCTGCTATCTGATGCGCGACCGGCTGCGCGGCGTCGAGGTCCTGGAGAACTTCGGCATCCCGAAGAAGGAGGCGGAGGAACTCAGCGAGCAGAGCGAGTTCCTCCAGCTCTTCCGCAAGCTCCTCTTCAGCCGGATCGTCCCCTGCGTCAAGGACATCGGCCTGTGGGGCGAACGCCTCCAGAAGGCCTACCTCGACATGGGCGTCTTCGACCTCGGCGACTCCAACCTCGACCTGCTGATGACCCAGGACGAGGAGATCGCGGAGGCGCTCGACGCGGAGCGCTTCGCGCGGGAGGAGCGGGCCCGGGTGACGGAGGTCGCGGACGCGATCGAGGCGGGGGCGGCGGAGGCGTAAGGGGAAGTCCGGGAGACCGGGCGCGGCGGACCGCCTCGCCACCGCACCCGGCGGACCCCGTTGTCATACCTCTGACGTAGCGTGCTCGTCATGACCATGCCGCCCTCGCCGAGTCAGCCGCCCCACCAGCCGTACGGCGGACCCGTACCGCCCCCGCAGCAGCCCGGGCCGTACGGCTCCCCCCAGGGCTTCCCGCAGCAGGGTCACCCCCGGCCGGGCCACCCGCCGCACGGCGTCCCCCCGCAGTACCCGGGGCCCGGCGCCGGGGCCTGGGGGCAGCCGCCGATGGGGCCGCCGCCGAAGAAGAAGATGTCGGCCGGGGCGATCGTCGCCATCGTCCTCGGATCGCTGGTCGTGGTCGGCGGTCTCGGCTACGCGGCCAAGGCCGGGCTCGCGGGCGTCACCGGTTCCTTTCCCGAGGCGACGCACAAGCTCGTCGTCCCCAAGACCCTCCTCGGCGGGAAGTACACCCTCGTCTCCGATCTGTCCGACACCCAGGGCAAGGAGATCGAGGACACCCCCGACCTCACCGTGAAGGACGCGACGGCGGCGGTCGGGCAGTACGGTGGCAAGGACGGGGCCGTCCTCGTCCTCTCCGGAATGTACGGACGCATCAAGAGCGGCGAGGCCAGCCGCGCGTCCATCCTGGAGGGCGCAGCCAAGGACAAGGGCTCCACGCTCGTCGTCGGGCCCAAGGAGTTCACCCCCGCCGGGTACGGCGTGACCGTGAGCTGTCAGGTCACGACGTCGAAGACCGCGCTCGGCACGACCACGCTCCCCATGTGCGCCTGGGGCGACGACAACACCGCGGCGGCCGTCGCGCTCGTCGACCCGGGGTCGGCCACCGCCGACCCCGAGGGCATCGACCTGGCCGCCCTCGCCGAGACCGCGGCCAAGGTCCGGGCGGAGACCCGCAAGCCGCTCAACTGACACCGCCGCCCGACCGGTCCGGCCGCCCGGCCGTACTGCCCGACCGGTCCGGCCACTCGGCCGGCGCCGCGCCCCGCCCGGTGGTCACCTCCGCGCCTCCGCCTCCAGCCGCAGCGCCTCCTCCATCACCGCCTTGGCGACGGGGGCCGCGCTGCCGCCCCCGCTGATGTCCGTACGGGAGGCCTCCGCGTCCTCCACGACCACCGCGACCGCGACCGCCGGCCGGGCGGAGTCCTCGGCCTGCGCCCAGGCGATGAACCAGGCGTACGGGGTCCCCGTGTTGCCGAATCCGTGCTGCGCGGTGCCCGTCTTGCCGCCGACCCGGGCGCCGGGGATCGCCGCGTTCGTGCCCGTGCCCTCCTCGACCGCCTTCACCATCAGCCGCTGGAGCTGGATCGCGGTCGAGGGGTTCATCGCCTGCCGGTAGCTGCGGCGGCCCGTCCGGTCCACGGTCGTGCCGCCGGAGGTGGTGGTGCGGTCGACGAGGTACGGGCGGGCGATCTCGCCGTTGTTGGCGACGGCCGAGGCCACCATGGCCATCTGGAGCGGCGTCGCGGTCGTGTCGAACTGCCCGATCGAGGAGAGGGCCAGCTGGTCCGGGCTCATCTCCCGGTCGAAGTTGGACTTGGCCACCCAGGACGGCACCCGGAGCCCGGTGTCGTTGAAGCCGAACTTCTCCACCGCGTCGACCATCCCGGCGAGCCCCACCTTCACCCCGAGGCCGGCCATCACCGTGTTGCACGACCACTGGATCGCGGCGGCGAGCGACGCGTCGGCGCAGCCCGTCGCCTCGTTGGGCAGCACCTGCCGGGTGCCGGGCAGCACGAAGGGGTCCGGGGTGTCGGTGGCCGCGTCCACGTCGCGGACCACCCCCGCGTCCAGGGCCGCCGCCGCCGTCACGATCTTGAACGTGGAGCCCGGCGGGTAGGTCTGCCGCAGCGCCCGGTTCAGCATCGGCTGGTTGGGCGAGGTGTTGAGCCGCCGCCAGGCGTCGTCGACCTCCCGGCCCGTGCCGGACAGGACACCGGGGTCGTACGAGGGGGAGCTGACGAGCGCCAGGATCCGTCCGCTGGACGGTTCGACGGCGGCGACCGCGCCCCGCTTCCCGTCGAGACCCCGGTAGGCGGCCTCCTGCATCGAGGACCGGATCGTCGTCACCACGTCGCCGCCGGGCTGCCGGCCCCGGGTGAGGTCGTTCCAGAGCGGCAGCGGCGCCAGCATCGGGTCCGTGCCGGCCAGGACCGCGTCCTCGGCGTGCTCGACGAGGGTCGTGCCGTACGTCTGCGAGGAGTAGCCGGTCACCGGCGCGTACAACGGGCCCTGGGGGTACGTCCGTTCCCAGCGCAGCTGTTGCCCGCTGTCCCGGGAGGACGTCACCGGCTTCCCGTCGACGACGATCTCGCCGCGCGGCTCGGCGTACCGGTTGATGGCGATCCGCCGGTTGGCCGGGTTGGCGTCGAGCGATTCGGCCTCGAAGACCATCACACGGGCGGCGTTGACGAGCAGGGCCGCCAGGAGGACCAGACAGAGCGCGGCGGCCCGCCGGGCGTACCGGATCACGTGGTTCCCCCCGAGGCGTACGGCCTGGTCACGAGGCACCCTCCTTCACGGGCGCGAGCGTCCCGGTGTCGGCGTCGTCGGGCTGGGGGGCGCGGGCCGAGTCGCTGACGCGGATGAGGAGCGCCACGATCACCCAGTTGGTCACCACCGACGAGCCGCCCTGGGCCAGGAACGGCATCGCCATGCCGGTCAGCGGGATCAGTCCCATCACCCCGCCCGCGATCACGAAGACCTGGAGCGCCACGATCGAGGCGAGTCCGATCGCGAGGAGCCGCCCGAAGGGGTCGCGCAGCGAGAGGCCGGCGCGGTAGCCGCGGGCGACGAGCAGCGCGTACAGCAGAAAGAGCGCGGTCAGTCCGGAGAGGCCCAGTTCCTCGCCGGCCGTGGCGAGGATGAAGTCGGACTTGGCGGCGAAGCCGATGAGGACGGAACGGCCGAGACCCAGCCCCGTGCCGAGCATCCCCCCGGCCGCGAAGGCGAACAGCGACTGGGCGAGCTGTCCGGGGCCGTCGCCCGCCCGGATGGAGGCGAAGGGGTCGAGCCAGTCCTGCACCCGGCTGTGCACATGGGGTTCGAGGGAGCCGACGAGGAAGGCCCCCGCGGAGGCGAGGACGAGCCCGACCGCGATCCAGCCGATGCGGCCGGTGGCCACGTACAGCATGATCACGAAGATCCCGAAGAAGAGCAGCGAGGTGCCCAGGTCCCGTTCCAGGACGAGGACGCCGACGCTCAGCAGCCAGATCGCCACGATCGGCCCGAGCACCCGCCCGGTCGGGAACTGGAACTTCCAGATCCGGCGGCCGGTGTACGCGAGTGCGTTGCGGTTGGCGGCGAGGTAGGCGGCGAAGAAGACCGCGAGCAGGATCTTGGCGAACTCGCCCGGCTGGAAGGAGAGACCGCTGATCCGGATCCAGATCTTGGCGCCGTTCACCGCCGGGAAGAAGATCGGCAGGATCATCAGGGCGAGCGCGGCGGCCACCGACACGTACGCGTACCCCTGGAGCGCCCGATGGTCGCGCAGGAGCAGCACGACAACGATGAACAGGCCCACCCCCAGGGTCGACCAGACCAGCTGGGTCGCCGCCGCCTGGTCGTTCGGCGTCTCCAGATCGAGGCGGTAGATCAGCACCAGACCGAGGCCGTTGAGCAGGACCGCGATCGGCAGCAGCAGCGGATCGGCGTACGGGGCGCGGAACCGGACCGCGAGATGGGCGAGGAGCGCGAGCAGGCCGAGCCCGGCCCCGTAGCGGGCCGCGTCCGGCGGTACGGCTCCGCTGCGGGCGAGGCCGACCTCCGCGTAGCCGTAGACGGAGATGAGGACGGCGCAGACGAGGAGGGAGAGTTCCACGCCGCGGCGCTTCGGGATGCGTACCCCGGGCGGGGGAGCGTCCGGGCGCGGTGCGGTCATGGCCGCAACGTAGCAAGCGGTATGCCCTATGTCCCTTTTGTGTGACGGTGTGCCGTGGAGTGCGCGCCGTCAGTCCGCCGGCTCGGCGGGGACGGGAGGCACGTACTCCGACAGCCGCAGCCGGGCCTCGGCGCCCCCGTCCGGGGCGACGGCGAAGACCAGCTCGGCGCCGATGACCTCCGTCTGCCCGACCGCGATCGTCAGTCCGAGGCCGTGCCCCTTGCCGCCGCTCTCGGTGCGGAACCGCTGCGGCCCCGAGTCCAGCAGGTAGCGGGGGTAGCCGGGCCCGTGGTCCCGGACCGAGACCAGCGGCCCGTCCACCGTCACCACCACCGGGGGCGCCCCGTGCCGGTGCGCGTTGGCCACCAGGTTGCCGAGCACGCGCTCGACGCGCCGCCGGTCCGTCACCACCGCCGCGTCCCGGACGATCCGCAGCTCCGTGTCGGTGCCCGAGAAGCGGACCACCCGCTCGGTGAGCGGGCCCAGTTCGTGCACCGCCAGGTCCACGGTCTCGTTGCGGGCATCGAGCCGGGAGATCTCCAGCAGGTCCTCGGTGAGCGCCCGCATCGCCCGTACCCGGTCCCGTACGAGCTCCGAGGGCCGCCCCTCCGGCAGCAGTTCGGCGGCGGCCGAGAGCCCGGTCAGGGGGGTACGCAGCTCATGCGCCACATCGGCCGTGAACCGCTGCTCGCTCTGCAGCTGGCGCTGGAGCGAGGAGGCCATCGTGTCGAGTGCCCCGGACACGGTGGCCACCTCGTCCTGCGGACGCGAGGGGTCCTTGGTACGGGGGTCGTCGACGCGCGCGTCCAGGTCGCCGGCGCTGATCCGGCGGGCCACCTGGGCGGTCAGATGCAGCCGCCGGGTGACCCGGGTGACGGCGAAGGCGCCCACGAGCAGCGTCGCGCCGATCGCGAGGACGGAGGAGCCGACGATCGAACGGTCGAGGGCCTCGATCGTCTCGGCGCTCTGCGTGTAGTCGACGCGCACCGCGAGGGCGCGACCGCCGACGCGGCCGTCGGTGGGGCCGTTCGCCGGGCCGTCGGCGGGACGGTCCGCCGGACCCGCCGCCCACATCGTCGGGCGGCCCCCGTCGTCGGCGACCATCGTGCCGCGCTCACCGCGCACGGCGAGCGCCCGCAGCGACGCGGGGAGCCCGACGGGGTCGATGCCGGCGAACCGGGGGAGCGGCTCGCCCTCCTCGTACAGCCTGGTGACGTCGGTGAGCCGCGCGAGCGCCTTCTCGCGCGAGTCGTGCACGGTCTGGCCGGTCACCGACACATGGACGAGGGTGCCGAGCAGCGCGGCGAGGGCGCAGCACATCACCGCGATGAAGACGGCGGCCTTCCAGGTGAGGGTCGCGGTCCAGGCGGGCAGTCGGGGCGCCCTCACGGGCGGGACCCGGCGGGTGCGGGCGCGGACGGGGGTGGGGGTGCGAAGGCCGCTTGGGCGTCGGGGGCCACGCCCGGGGGCGGTGCCGGAGCAGGGGGCGGAGTCGGGGCCGGGCTCACGAGCCGGGGCGCGGGCACGGTCGAAGGACCGGTCCCGGGGGGCTTCACGCGGACGATCTCGTCCCGGGTGGGCAGCATGCTCTGCTGCTGCTCGTCCCAGGTCCAGGCGGTGCGGTACTCGTATCCCGGGATGCCCGCCGAACTGGACCGCATGATCAGGTCCCGGCCGGCGATCTCCACGCTCACGACCTGGTCGACGGTGGACATGATCCGGGTGAGCCCGCCGTTCTCCGCGAGGTACACCCGCACCCCGAACTGCTGGTCCGGCATCCGGATGCCGACGATCAGCTCGTCCCGGCCGTTGCCGCTGAGGTCGTGGTAGTACGGCCGCAGGACGGGACACGCGGCCGGCGCGGAACCGCAGGCGTCCAGGGCGCGCAGGGTCCGCGCGTCCAGCGCGTCGGGGGCGGCGGGGGCAGCGGTCCTGGCGTGCTCCTCGGCGCGGACGACCGCCACGGGGTCGACGGCGTGCACGTCGTCACCGGGCGCCTTGACGCCGGGGACGCGCCCGGTGTCCGACTCGCCGTAGTCGATCGGCGGATTGGTCGCGGGCGGCAGATCGGGCCACAGCCGCGCGGGCCCGACGGCCGGGGGCGTCGTCCCGGCACTCTTCAGCCCGCCTCCGCCGCTCCCGTCGCCGCAGCCGGTGAGGGCGACGGCGAGGCCGAGGGCGCACAGGACTCCGGTGGCGGCGATCGGCACTCCGCGCGGTCCCACGCTGCTCCTCGTTCGGTCGGGTGGTCGAGGGGACCCGTTCGGACCTCCTCCCCGTAGACCTTATTCGGAAGGAAGTCCTTTTTGTCTATTCGTATGGTTGTCGCGGTCACCGGTACGCCCCGGAGGTGACCGACACCACTGTCAGAACCTGCCCCGCTCCATCCGGGCCAGGGCGGCCCGGCACAGGGTCAGCAGCTTCTCGTCGAGGTGGATGTCATGGCTGCCCGACGCCCCCTCGCGGGCGTTGTGACGCCGTCGGCGGGTCAGCTCGGTGAGGATCACCAACTGGGCCTCCGAGGCCGCCGGACCCATCTCCGCCAGACACTCGGCGACGTCCACGCGCGCGTGCCGGTTCTCCTCCCAGGCCGCGAGCAGCACCGGCAGGGCGGCCGACGCGTCCCCGGAGACCCGCCACAGGGCCGCCGCGCAGCGGACCCGGACCCACAGGTCCCGCGAGGCCAGACCGGGCCTGAGGGCTTCGGCCGATTTCGCGGCGGCCGGGCCGATCTCCCCGAGGGCCTGGGCGGCGGCGCAGCGGTCCGCGCCGGAGGCGTCGGGGCCGAGCCACCGTTCCAGGGCGGGCAGGACGTCGCCCCGGTCGCCCTCGGCCGCCCAGAGGGCGCGCGCCGCCGTCGTGGCGACGGTGGCGGACTCGGCGTCCAGAAGCCTCCGCATGTCCGGTACGGCCTCCTGCGCGGCCGGCCCGAAGGCGGCCAGTGCCCGCAGGGCGGCCTCCCGCACCCAGTCGCGCCGGTTCGAGGGCGCACCGCGCAGGACCCGCAGGACCTCGGGAACGGCCTGGGCACCGCGTACCGCCGCGAGGGCGTACAGGAGCGGGGCGGCCCGGTCGTAGAGCCGCTCGTCGAGGTCGACCTCCGCGAGGCGGCGCCGCAGCAGCGGGGCGAGCATCGCGGCCGAGGGGCCGAGGCCGTCCATCGCGTACAGCAGCTCCCGCCGCACCTCGCGCTCCTCGAGCGCGCGGGCGAGCAGCGGGACGGCCCGGGTGTCGCCGGCCCGGGCCAGCGCGAGGAGCGCCCCGTCCCGCCCGGACCGGCCGGCGAAACCGCTCGAAGGGTCGGTGCCGGTGCTGTCACTGCTGCTGCCGTTGCTGCCGTCGGTGTCGCTGTCGGTGCTCGCGTTGTCGCCCGGTCCGGGACCGGGCTGCTCCGGTCCGGGCTTCTCCCCGAGCTGCCCAGGTCCCGGCTTTCCCGGGTCGGGCTGCCCGGAGCCGGGCTTCTCCGGTCCGAACCGTCCTGGTCCGAACTGTCCGGAGCCGGGCTGCTGGGGTCCGAACTGCCCGGAGCCGAGCAGCCCCGGCCCGAACTGTCCGGAGCTGGTCCACCCAGCGCCGGTCCCCCCGGTGTCGATCTGACCAGGGCCGATCTGCCCAGCGCCGGGCTTGCCCGGTCCCGGCTGACCGAGGTCGAGCTTCCCCGTTCCGGTACGCCCCCGCCGGGTCCGCGCCTGAGTCCCCGACGGGCCCCCGGACAGGCGGGTCGCCAGTGCGTCGGCGGCGGGCGCCCCCAGTTCGAAGAGCCGCTCGAGGAAGGTGGTCGCCGCCTCCCGGAGCCTTGGCTCCGGGTCGTCGAGCTGTGCGCCGACGAGCCGGACGACCTCCTCGTACCGCCCGCGCCAGATCCGTATCAACCCGCCGCACAGCCAGATCGCGTCCGAGCGCTGCCCCCAGTCCGGGCTGCGCAGCTGCGCGAGGATCAGCGCGATGCGGTCGTCGACCCGGTCGTCGAGCGCCGCGTGCAGGGTCCGCAGCAACTCCTCCGTCCAGGGCGCGGGCCGTCCGGCGGCGTGCTCCTCCAGCAGCTCGCGGACCTGCCCGATCAGGGTCGGTGTCGCGGCCCGCTCGGTGCCGGGCGATGCCGGTCCCCGCGCGGTCGTCCGGATCTCCTCCAGGAGGCCCGTCACCCACGGGACCACGTCGTCGGGGATGTCGCCGGGCGCGCAGCGCGCCCGCTGGGCGAGGGCCGCGAGCCGCAGCCCGGGGTCGTGGGCCGCGCGGGCCAGCCAGTCGAGCCAGTCGACGGTCTCGGTGCGCAGCGACGCGTGCCGCAGGGCGATCCGCCCGACGGCGGCCACCAGGGCGAGCCGTACCTCGTTGTCCCGCTCGACGGTGAGCCGCTCCCGCAGCAGGGTCAGGACCCGGGCGGGCTCGGGGTGCAGCGAGGCGAGGGCGCAGGGCGCGGCGAGCCGCACCTCGGGGTCCGGGTCCGAGACCAGGTCGAGGAAGACGTCGGCACCGGCGGCGATGGCGGCGGCGGCCATCGCGTAGTTCGCGGCGGGGATGAACTCCTCCTCGTCGGGGTCGAGTTCGTCCAGCTCCTCCTCGTCGTCGAGCTCGATGCCGCCGATGCTGGTGAGCAGTTCGACGATGCAGCCGCGGTCCTGGACGCCGGGGTCGGCGACCAGTTCGAGGAGGAAGGGGATGCAGGCGAGGGTGGAGTCGTAGACGTCGCCCTGGTGGTGCACGGCCCCGTACATGCCGTCGAGGGAGGTCTCGCGCTCCGCGGGATCGGCGGAGGCGAGTCCGCGGAGCAGCTCCGGCACGTCGTCCGCGGGGCCGTACGCGTGCCCCAGCGAGGCCCAGTCGACCTCCTCGATCCCCGTCAGCATTGCCAGGCCGCCTTCCCCGTGAGCGCTGTACCAAGGCAGCAAGTGTGCACCACGTGACGGACAGCAAGGCCTTACAAGTGACACCGGCTGTGCGGGGGGCTCCAGTTGCGACTTCTTTGCGCCATGTACGGTGCGGAGCGCGGCAGTTGCGCTGGGTTGCGGGCGTGGGGGCGGGGGCGGCGGCCGTACGGAGGCCGGGCCTTGCGGCGGGCGTACGAAGGGGAGGTGCCGCCCGCGCCTCAGCCCTCCGACCGGACCCTGACGAAGGTCGCCTTCTCCTGCGGCTGCCGGCCCGCGAGGCGGCGCAGTTCCACGGGGACCGGCGGGTCCACCGGGCGCACCGGCCCGTGCTCGGGGTCCTGGGCGAGCGGACCCGCACGGTCGCCGACCAGCAGGCCGACCTCGCGGGACTGGGCCTGGGTGAGCCGGGGCGAGGTGGTCACCGTACGGCCGTCGGCCAGCCGTACGACCAGGGCCCGGGGCCGCTCGGGCGGGCCGATCAGTCCGAGGAGCACCCCGTCGCCGGTGTCGACGTGCCGGATCTTCCGCCAGGCCCAGGTGGGCCCGGCCCGGTAGGCCGAGCCCATCCGCTTCGCGACGATCCCCTCCACCCCGGCGGCCCGCAGGTCCCGGAACCAGCCGTGCGCGGTCTCCTCGTCGAGCGTCGCCAGGACCCGCTGGAGCGGCGGCCCGGCGTCCCGCAGGGCGGTGCCCAGCAGTTCCCACCGGTCGCGGAGCGGCAGGCCGCGCACGTCCCGCCCCGGCACGGCCAGCAGATCGAAGGCGATGTACGAGACCGGCACCCCCTCCCGGGTCCGGTCGGCGGGTGAACGCAGCAGGTCGGTGAAGCTCAGCCGCCCCTCCCGGTACGCGCACAGCTCGCCGTCGAGCACGATCCCGGGCGGCAGCCGGTCCCGGAGGTGTGCGGCGATCCCGGGGAACTCGGGGGCGAGGTCCCGGCGGGAGCGGGACTGGAGGACGACCTTCCCGTCGCCGAGGACGAAGGCGAGGGCGCGGAAGCCGTCCAGCTTGAGGGAGTACTGCAGTTCCCGGGGCGGCTCGGCCTGTACGGGAATCCCGTCGGCGGCCCGTGGCCGCATGACGTCGACGGGCGGAGGCAGTACGACCGCCTCGCTCCCGTACGCGCCCGTACCCGCGCCCGTACCCGCGCCCGTACCCGCGCCCGTACCCGCGCCCGTACCCGTACCCGTACCCGTACCCGCGCCCGCGCCCGCGTCCGAACCCGTACCCGCGCCCGTACCCGCTCCCGCTCCCGCGCCCGCGCCCGCACCCGCGTCCGAACCCGGGTCCGCGCCCCCTCCCGCCGCCCCGCTCACGGCACCTCCCCCGCCCGCTCCGGCGCGAAAAGGGGCGCCAGGAGGTCCCCGTACCGCTCCAGACGTGGCGCGATGTCGTCCATGAGGAAGGCGAGGGCCGCCGGATCCGTGCCGGTGCGGGCGCAGGCCTCCACCTCCTCCCAGGTGACCGGGGCCGAGACGGTGGGCAGGGTCCGGGCCCGCAGGGTGTAGGGGGTGGCGGTGGTCTTGGCGGCGGCGTTCTGGCTGTGGTCGACGAACACCTTCCCCGGCCGCAGCGCGCGGGCCATCCGGTGCACGACGAGCCCGGGAAGCTCCGCCTCCGCCTCGACCGCGAGCTGGCGCGCGTACGCGGAGACCCGCGCCGAGGGCGTCGGCACCACCGGTACGAGCAGGTGCAGCCCCTTGGCGCCGGAGGTCTTGGCGTACGCGTCGAGGCCGTCCCGCGCGAGCCGCTCGCGCAGCCGGACGGCGACCCGGCAGCACTCGACGACCGTCGCGGGCGGCCCGGGGTCCAGATCGAGCACGAGCCGGTCGGCGACGGCGGGGGAGGAGGCCCGCCACTGGGGGGTGTGGAACTCCACGACCAGGTTCGCCGCCCACATCAGCGAGGCCAGGTCCTCGATCACCACCTGCCGGGCCCGGGGGTCCTCGGAGCGGGGCACGGGGGTGGTCCTCACCCAGGAGGGCGTGCCGGGCGGCGGATTCTTGGTGAAGAAGAGCTGCCCGTCCGGACCGTCCGGATAGCGCAGGAACGACACCGGACGATCGCGCAGATGCGGCAGGATCACGGGCCCCACGGTCGCGTAGTGGTGGAGCAGCTCGCCCTTGGTGGTGCCGGTGGCCGGGTGGAGCACCTTGTCGAGGTTGCTGAGCGCCAGGCGTCGCCCCTCCACCTCTGTGATCGGCGTCATACGATGAGAATCCCACGATTCGTCCCGATCAACGATGATTCGGCCCGAAAGGAAGAACCGTGCGATCCATCTGGAACGGCGCCATATCCTTCGGCCTGGTCAGCATCCCGATCAAGCTGGTGAACGCCACCGAGAGCCGCTCCGTCTCCTTCCGGCAGATCCACACCGAGGACGGCGGACGCATCCGCTACCGCAAGGTGTGCGAGCTCGACGGCGAGGAGGTCGCCCCGGCGGAGATCGGCAAGGCGTACGAGGAAGCCGACGGGGCCATGATCCCGATCACCGACGAGGACCTGGCCGCGCTGCCGCTCCCCACGGCGCGGACGATCGAGATCGTCGCCTTCGTGCCGGCCGGTGAGATCGACCCGCTCCAGATGGACGCCGCGTACTACCTGTCGGCGAACGGAGTGCCGGCGGCCAAGCCGTACACCCTGCTGCGCGAGGCCCTGAAGCGCAGCGACAGGGTGGCCGTGGCCAAGTACGCGCTCCGGGGCCGGGAGCGGCTCGGCATGCTCCGGGTGGTCGACGACGTCATCGCCATGCACGGCCTGCTCTGGCCGGATGAGATCCGCGCCCCGGAGGGGGTGGCCCCGGAGACCCCGGTGAGCGTGCGGGAGGCCGAACTCGACCTGGCGGACGCGCTGATGGCCACGCTGGGGGAGGTCGACATCGGCAGCCTGCACGACGACTACCGGACGGCGGTAGAGGAGATGATCGCGGCCAAGGCGGAGGGCGGCGAGGGCGTGCCGGCCGCGGAGCCGGGGGAGGGGACGGGCGGCCAGGTCATCGATCTGATGGCGGCGCTGGAGAGCAGCGTGCGGGCGGCGAGGGAGGCGCGGGGCGAGGGCGCGGTGGTGACGGAGCTCAAGCCGCGCGGGACGCCGAAGGAGACGGGGGGCAGGAAGTCGACGTCGAGGGCGCCGGCGAAGAAGGCGGAGGCGAGGAAGGGTACGGCGAAGAAGGCGGAGGCGAGGAAGAGTACGGCGAAGGCGACGTCCGAGGCGGCGGGGAAGGCCCGTGCGGGGACCCCGGTCAAGACGGCGTCGAAGGCGGCGTCGAAGGCGACGCCGTCCAAGGCCGCGTCCAAGGCCACCTCCAAGACCGCCTCCAAGTCGACGGCGAAGAAGACGGCGAAGAAAGCCGCCCCGCACAAGCGAACCGCCTGACGCGGCCCCGCGCCCCCCGGCCCCCGGAGATCGCTCCGGGGGCTTCTCGCTGCCCGCTTGCGGGCAGCGGAACGCTCGTTAACCGCCAACACCCCGAATAGCGAACACAGTTCACTTTCCTTCGGACAACAGCTGGTCAAATTCTTGTTGCAGACCTGTCAAACAGGATCCTTCGCTGGCACGCTCTCAGCCGCACCACCCCCCACAACCCCCCCCCACGCTTCGCAGCGAAGGAGCCCGCGTGACCCGCCAGCAGTCCTCGCACCGCCGTATCACCCCCGCCCGCACCGCCGCCCTGATCGCATCGGCCGCCATGGTCGTCGTCGGAGTCCAGACCGGATCCGCCAGCGCCGATGTCCAGCGCGAAGCAGGCGCCACCGCGCTCGTCCTCACCGGCTCCCAGCGCGCCGCCGCCGTCCACGAGGCCCAGGCCGGTGCCGCCGCCACCGCCCAGGCCATCGGCCTCTCCGGCAAGGAGAAGCTGGTCGTCCGGGATGTCGTCAAGGACGCCGACGGCACCGTCCACACCCGCTACGAGCGCACCTACGAGGGCCTCCCCGTCCTCGGCGGCGACCTCGTCGTGCACGAGAGGAAGAACGGCGCCCGCGCCACCACCAAGGCGACCGAGGCCCGGATATCCGTGGCGAGCACGGCCCCCGCCGTCGCCGCGACGACCGCCGGGAAGGCCGCAGCCGCCTCCTCCGACGCGCGCTCCGCCGCCCCCGCCTCCTCCCGCAAGGTCATCTGGGCCGCCACGGGCAAGCCGGCCCTCGCCTGGGAGACGACCGTCACAGGCGTCCAGACCGACGGCACCCCGAGCGAGCGCCACGTCATCACCGACGCCACCACCGGCAAGGAGCTCTACTCCTACGAGGCGATCGAGACGGGCACCGGCAACACCCAGTACAGCGGCAGCGTCACGCTCGGCACCGCGCCCTCGTTCACCCTGAACGACACCGCGCGCGGCGGCCACAAGACGTACGACCTGGCGGGCGGCACGGGCAACGGCACCGGCACCCTCTTCACCAACAGCACCGACACCTGGGGCAACGGCCTCGCCACCAACCGCGAGACCGCCGCTGCCGACGCCCACTACGGCGCGGCCGTCACCTGGGACTTCTACAAGAACGAGCTCGGCCGCAACGGCATCCGGGGCGACGGCGCCGCCGCGTACTCGCGCGTCCACTACGGCAACGCGTACGTCAACGCCTTCTGGTCCGACTCCTGCTTCTGCATGACGTACGGCGACGGCACGGGCAACCTCAAGCCGCTCACCTCGCTGGACGTGGCCGGCCACGAGATGTCCCACGGCCTGACCGCCTCCACCGCGGGCCTGCGCTACAGCGGCGAGTCCGGCGGCCTCAACGAGGCCACCTCCGACATCTTCGGCACCTCGGTCGAGTTCTACGCCGCCAACGCCTCGGACCAGGGCGACTACCTCATCGGCGAGGAGATCGACATCCGGGGCAACGGCACCCCGCTCCGCTACATGGACAAGCCCAGCAAGGACGGCAGCTCCGCCGACTACTGGTCGAAGTCCGTCGGCCGCCTGGACGTCCACTACTCCTCGGGCCCGGCGAACCACTTCTTCTACCTGCTCTCCGAGGGCAGCGGCGCCAAGACCGTCAACGGCGTCGCCTACAACTCCCCGACGTCCGACGGCTCCACCGTCACGGGCATCGGCCGCACCAAGGCCTACAAGATCTGGTACAAGGCCCTGTCCACCTACATGACCTCGTCCACCAGCTACGCCGGCGCGCGGACGGCTACGCTGAGCGCGGCCACCGACCTGTACGGCGCCGGCAGCGCCGAGTACAACGCGGTCGCGAAGGCCTGGACGGCGATCAACGTCAAGTAACAGCACAGCGGTCAGCACCGCGTAGCCGCACGACACCCGCACCACGTCGTCGGCACGCGACCGCACCACACGCCCGTGGGGCCGTCCGGCGAGCACAGCGCGCCGGGCGGCCCCACCGGCAGGTCCCCGGGAGAATCGTGAGCACGGTCGACACCACCAGCACCGCACCGACCCCGCCGGCGCTCCCGGACGGTCGTCCGGCCGCCGCCGCGTGGTCGCTCGATCCGGCGTTCAGGCACCTCAACCACGGGTCGTTCGGCGCGGTTCCCCTCCTCGCCCAGGAGGAGCAGAACCGGCTGCGCCGGCGGATGGACGCCTCACCCGTCGAGTGGTTCCCCGAGCTGCCCGGGCGGGTGGCGGCGGCGCGCACCGAGATCGCCCGTTTCCTCCGGGTGGCACCCGGCGACCTGGCCCTCGTGCCCAACGCCAGCGCCGGCGCCAGCGTCGTCTTCGCCGGAGCCGCCGCGCGTCCCGGTGGCGAGATCGTGGTCACCGACCACGGCTACGGCGCCGTGACCATGGGGGCCGAGCGCCTGGCCAGGCGCTGGGGCGGCCGGGTGCGCACGGCGCGCGTCCCGCTCGACGCCGACGCGGACACCGCGTACGAGCACGTCGTCGGCGAGCTGGGCGAGGCCACCGGTCTTCTCGTCATCGACCACATCACCTCCCCCACGGCCCGCTGGATGCCGGTGGAGCGGATCGCCGCCGAGGCCGCCCGGCGCGGCATCCCGGTCCTCGTCGACGGGGCGCACGTGCCCGGCCTCGCCGAGAGCCCCCTCGACGGCCTCTCCTGCGACTTCTGGGTCGGCAACCTCCACAAGTTCGGCTGCGCCCCACGGGGCACCGCCGCGCTCGTGGCGCGCACCGGACTGCGCGACGACCTCCACCCGCTGATCGACTCCTGGGGCGCTCCCGAACCGTTCCCCGCCCGCTTCGACACCCAGGGGACCGTCGACGCCACGAGCTACCTCGCCGCGCCCACCGCCCTCGGCTTCATCGAGGACACCTGGGGATGGGACACGGCCCGCACCTATCTGCGCGAACTGGCCGACTACGCCGAGCGGATCGTCGCCGAGGCGTTCTCGGAGCTCACCGGCCGGGACTGCCGGGTGGACGTCGGCATGCCGGTCGGCGCCCTGCGGCTGGTACGGCTGCCGGAACCGCTGGCCACCACCCACGCCGAGGCCGACGCGCTGCGCGACCGGGTGCTGCGGGAGCTGGGGGTCGCCACGGCCGTCACCAGCTTCGGCGGCGTCGGCTATCTGCGGCTCTCGACGCACCTCTACAACACCCCGGCCGACTTCGAGGACTTCGCCGAGCGCTGCGTCCCGGCGCTCGGTGCCTGGAGCCGGGACCGATGAGGCCCTGAGGCGGGACCGGGACCGGGGCCGGTGAGCCTGTGAGGCGTCCCGGTCCCGGCGGACCCCGGCCGGCGGGTGTCCCTCAGCCGACCTGGACGGTCACCGTCGTCCCCGGCGGCACGGAGACCTCGGCGTAGGTGTACGCCGTCCCGTCGACCACCTTCGTCCTCGCCTCCCGGGCCGCGCCGTCGACCTCGACCGACGTGTGGACGCCCGGGAAGCGGGCCTCCCAGGTGTACGTGGACGCCCCGTCGTTGGTCAGCGTCGACCGGGTGGCGCCGTCGTGGCGCAGCGCGAAGGGCTCGCCGCCGATCCGCAGCCCGTCGATCCCCAGCCAGTCCATGCCCGAGGGCAGCCGCGACTGCGTGGTGAGCCGGCGGGCGGGCGCGTCGGGCTCGACACCCATCAGCCCCTTCACCGTCTGGCCGACCAGGGTGTACGAGACCTCCGGGTAGTCGCCGTTGGGGCCCTGCCGCGACACCGGGTGCTGTACGTCGCGCTGGTCGTAGACGTACTTCATCCACTTCCACGCGGTGTCGTTGCGGTTGTGCGCGAAGAAGGTGTCGGGCAGGTACGAGATCGCCTCGATGTTGCCCGGCCGGCCGCTCCCGCTCGCCTGTTGGTCGACGTACGCGAGGTAGGCGTCGTTCCGTGCTCCGGGGGCGATGATCCGCTTCATGGGCATGAACCAGCTGTTCTCCTTGCCCCAGCCGGTGAGCGCCTGCCCGTCGACGGTGTAGCCCCGGACCATGGATCCGCCGGACCCGGTGCCGCTCCACGTGGTGTTGAAGTACTCCTTGAGGGCGGCGGCCTTCGCGGTGAAGTCGGCGGCCAGCGCGCTGTCGCCCTTGCTGGTG
This sequence comes from Streptomyces sp. NPDC001728, assembly GCF_040297565.1. Taxonomy (NCBI): domain Bacteria; kingdom Bacillati; phylum Actinomycetota; class Actinomycetes; order Kitasatosporales; family Streptomycetaceae; genus Streptomyces; species Streptomyces sp. NPDC001728. The sequence continues at coordinate 11,927 of NZ_JBEOZK010000002.1, read as the reverse complement.
GCCAGGGCCGCCATCGCCAGGTACGCCTGGTACTGGGAGCCGATGGCGTCGCCGGACTCGGCGAGGCGTTCCGTGCCGAGCTCGTTGTAGCTCGCGGCTCCGGCGAAGATGCCGTTGCCGGTGCCCTCGGCGATGCCGTTGGGCTTCCTGGCGTCGTGGAGCTCGACGAACTCCTCGGTGGTGTGCCGGTAGAAGTCCCACAGGACGGGGTCGTCCAGATAGGCGGGGTCGCCGCTCCAGCGGTAGGCCTCGTTGGCCTTCTCCACCAGCTCGAAGGGCGCCGGGACCTCGCGTACGTAGTTGGTGGAGCTGTGGTAGTCGATCGACAGATAGGTCCGGTTGTCGAAGTTGACCGCCCACACGGGGAAGTACGCGTGCGTGGCCGTGGACGACGCGGCGAACGCGCGCAGCATGTTCTTGTTCTCGTCATGCAGTCCGAGCACGGCCGCGCCACCCAGCTGGTGGGCCATGTCGCGTGAGTAGTAGGCGCTCCGGTGGGCGTACCCCGCCCAGTAGGAGGGGCCGTACGTGCCGGTGCCGGAGCCCGAGGGGTAGCGCTCGTCGACGTTCAACGGGCCTGTGGTGCCAGGTAGTTGGACCCAGCTGTTGGCCTTGCGCTTGGCCCAGCCGAACATCTCGACGATCTTCGGGTCGGACGAGGTCACGACCGGGTCGGCGGGGGCGGCGGGGGAGACCATGACGTCGTCGGCGTTGACCCAGCCCGTACCGGATTCGAAGGCGATCTCCAGCCGGTCGCCGGCCTTCAGGCCCACCCGGCTGACGGTGTAGCGCGCGTAGGTGGAGCGGTTCGGCAGGTCGACCGCCCCGGCGACGGCGCCGTTGACCCGGACGGCGAACCTCGCTCCGGTGCCGTTGGTGGCGATCCAGGCGGAGAAGTCGTAGGTGCCGGGGCCGCCGACGGTGACCGTCTGCGAGACCTTCCGGCCCGCGCCCGCGTCGAGGTAGATCAGCCGGGAGCCGCCGTGCGGGATGTTGGTGGCGACGCCGGTGCCCTGGGTGAAGGTCCAGCCGGTGGACCCTTGCTCGAAGCCGGGGTTCGTGATCGTCAGCGGAGGCTGGGCGGTCGCCGCGGCGGGGCCGTCGCCCAGCACCGGCGGGGCGAGTGCGGTCAGCAGGGCCGTGGCCGCGACGAGGGCCAGACGTGCGGGGCGCGTGTGTCTCATGGGGGCTCCTCCGGAATCAGCGGGCCGTACGGGTGGCGCCCGGACGCTAACAGCGCCGTTCGCCGCCGTACAAGACTCCTGCAACCCTCAATTGCCGGATCCGGCAGCAAGTTTTCAATTGAGTATTGCAAGTCTCCCTGGCTGATTGTTAACGTCGCGGCTCGTCAGCCTGGCGCCCGCCGGCCTGGCCCTTCGATCTGCGAGGCAAGGGGATGTGCCATGGTCATGAACCGTCGCGATGTGCTGAGAGCGGGCGGCGTGCTCAGCGCCGGCGCCGGACTGGGCGGACTCACCGCCTGCTCGGGCACGGGGGGCACGGGGCAGGCGAGCGGCTCGGCCGGCGACGCCGCGAAGGGTGACATCTCGGTCTGGAGCTGGGCGGGCCCGGCCGCCGAGATGAAGGCGCTCGTACCGGCGTTCAACAAGCAGTACCCGGACATCGAGGTCACCGTCCAGGACATCGGCAACCCCGCCATCTGGGACAAGATCACCACGGGCCTCGCGGCCGGCGGCGGCGGTCTCGCGGACGTGCTCCACATCGGCGTCGACTACCTGCCCGGCTACGTCGAGAAGTTCCCGAACGGCCTCGCCGACCTGGGCAGGCTCGGCGCGGACACGTACAAGGACGCCTTCGCCGCCGGCCTGTGGCAGACCGTCTCCTCCAAGGACGGCCGCGTCAGCGCCCTCCCCTGGGAGGCCAACTCCGCCGGCTTCTACTACCGGTCCGACGTGTTCGAGGCCGCCGGCGTCGACGTCGACGCGATCGACACCTGGGACGCCGCCATCGAGGCCGGCAAGCAGATCAAGGCCAAGACCGGGAAGTACCTCCTGGGCATCGACAAGCCCGCCTCGCAGGCCGACTCCGCCAACTTCTTCCAGATGCTGCTGCAACTCCAGGGCGCCTTCTACTTCGACCTGGACGGGCGGATCACGCTCGACTCGCCCGAGGCCGTCAGGGCGATGACGATCATCAAGCGGATGAACGACGCCGGACTCGTCAACGACATCTCCGGCGGCTGGAACGCCCTCATCAGCTCCATCAAGAAGGGCACCGCCGCCGTGGTGCCCTGGCCCACCTGGTTCGGCGGCATCATCGAGGAGACCGTCCCCGGCGAGGCCGGCAAGTGGGGCGTCCGGCTGCCCCCGCCCGTCCGCCGCGGCGGACTGACCAGCGCCACCGTCAACTCGACCCACCTCGCCGTCGCCGGCGGCAGCAAGCACCAGGCAGCCGCCTGGAAGTTCGTCGAGTTCGTCCTCACCCGCCCCGAGAACCAGGTCAAGATCTACAAGGGCAAGGGCATAGCCCCCGCCCTGATGAAGGCCTACGACGACCCGGTCTTCCACACCCCTTCGGCGTTCTTCGGCGGCCGGAAGCCCGGCGAGATCTTCCTCGGCGCGCTGAAGGCCGACTCGCCGGCCTTCAACTACACCGCCGACTACGCCCGCGCCCTCAAGGCCACCACCGACGCCCAGACCAAGGTGCTCCTCAAGGGCGCCGACCCGGCCAAGGTGCTCCGCGAGGCCGCCGACCAGCTCGCCCAGCAGACCGGCCGTAAGCAGGCGTGATGACCGCGCTCGCCACACCGGCCCGCACGAAGCCCGCGGCGGGCGGCCCCCGGGGGACCCGCCCGCCGCGGCTCACCGCCCGGCGACTCGCCCCCTACGCCTTCGTCCTGCCCGCCCTGCTGCTCTTCGCCGCCTTCAAGCTCTACCCGATCGCCTGGTCCTTCGTCCTCAGCCTCCACAAGACGGTGGGAGGCGTCGAGACCTTCGTCGGCGCCGACAACTACACCCGGCTGCTCCACGACCCGCTGTTCTGGACCGCCCTGGGGAACACCGCGGTGATCCTCGTGGTCCAGGTGCCGGTCATGCTGATCCTCGCCACCGGACTGGCCGTCGCCTTCGACTCGGCGGCGCTGCGCGCCCGCTCCGTCTTCAGGCTCGGCTTCTTCCTGCCGATGGTCACCGGCCTGGTGGCGTACGGCATCGTCTTCTCGGTCCTGCTCAACGAGGAGTACGGACTGGTCAACTGGCTCCTCGGACTGGTCGGCATCGACTCGGTGCCCTGGCTCGTCGACCCGCTCTGGGCGAAGATCTCCCTCGGCCTCGCCCTCACCTGGCACTACACCGGCTACAACGCGATGATCCTGCTCGCCAGGCTGCAGTCGATCCCCGGGGAGCTGTACGACGCCGCCTCGGTCGACGGCGCCGGCCCCTGGAAGTCCTTCCGGCACGTGACGCTCCCCGGACTGCGGCCCGCGCTCCTGCTCACCACCGTGCTGTCGACCATCGGCACCCTGCAGATCTTCGACGAGCCCTACGTCCTCACCCGCGGCGGCCCGGACAACGCCACGCTCACCATCGGCGTGTACCTCTACCAGAACGCCTTCACGTACTTCGACTTCGGCTACGCCTCCGCGATCGCCTACGCCCTCGCCGTACTGATCGGCATCCTCGGGCTGATCCAGTTCCGCGTCCTGGGAGACAGGAAATGACCACCACCACGACCGGAACCCGCACCGGCCGCGGCCCGCGCCGGAGCCGTGCCCGGAGCAAGGGCCGAGGCAACGGCATCATGCTGACCTCCGGACTGGCCATCGCCCTCGCCGCCGTCCTCGTCCCCTTCTACTGGCTCGTCATCGCCGGCACCCACAGCTCCCGGGAGGTCTTCGACTCCCCGCCCCCGCTGCTCCCCGGCGGCCACCTGACGGAGAACCTCACCAGCCTCCAGAACACGGTGTCCTTCGGCCGCGTGGTACTCAACTCGGCCGGCATCGCCGCCGTCTACACCCTGTGCGCGGGAGCCGTCTGCACCCTCGCCGGCTACGCCTTCGCCAAGTACCGCTTCAGGGGCCGCGACCCGCTGTTCGGCGTGATCATGCTGGGCCTGGTCATCCCGGCCCAGGTCACCCTGGTGCCCCTCTTCACGCTCATGGCCGAGCTGGAGTGGCTCAACACCTACCAGGCCGTGATCATGCCCAACCTGGCCCTGCCCTTCGGGATCTTCCTGATGCGGCAGTCCATGGCGGCGCTCCCCGACGAACTCCTCGACTCAGGCCGCATGGACGGCTGCGGAGAGTTCCGGCTCTTCCTCAAGGTCGTGCTGCCACCGATGCGGCCTGCCCTGGCCGCCCTCGGCATCTTCCTCTTCCTCTATCAGTGGAACGACTTCATCTGGCCACTGATCGTGCTGCGCGACGGAGCCTCGTACACCATCCCGGTCGCCCTCGCCTCCCTCCAGGGAGTCGACGACACCGACTACGGCGCCATCCTCGCCGGCACGGCCGTCGCCGCGATCCCCATGGCCGTCGTCTTCCTCGCCCTGCAACGCCACTTCGTCTCCGGCCTGCTCGCCGGCGCCGTCAAGGAGTAACGTGACCGCCCTGACCCACGACGCCGTCACCACCGCCGAGCTCGCGCCGGCGACGTACGAGCCGCTGCTCGACACGGTCGAGATCGCCGTCCTCGCCCCCGGCACCGAACCGGCCTGGACCCTGACCGAACTCCCCGACGGCCTGCGGATGCTGCGCGTCGACGCCGCGGACGCCCCCGTCGAGATCCGCCTCTCCCTGCCCCTGGGCGACGCCGCAGGCTACTGGCACCCCCAGGCCGGCTGGTCGCGCACCCTCGTCGCCGACTGGGAGGGGCGGTCCACCGTCAGCCTCGTCGACGGCTTCGCCGCGGGCTGCCTGTACGACCACTCCGGCGCGACCCTGCTCACCTTCGCTGCCACCGACCCCGTGCCCGAGGTCCGGATCCGCTTCGGGGTGTCCGAGGAACACGACACCTACGTCGTCCACCTCCGACTGCCCGCGTCCCAGGACCCGCACGGCATCCTGTTCGTCCCGAGCGGCCCCTCGGCCGCCACGGCGCTCGGGGCCCTGCGCGACCGGTTCGCCGCCGGCACGCGCGCGATGCCCGTCCCCGAAGCGGCCCGGCTGCCCGTGTACTCCACCTGGTACGCCTTCAACCAGCGGGTGGACGCCGCCTCCGTCGAACAGCAGGCCGCACTCGCCGCCGACGCCGGCTGCGGGGTGCTCATCCTCGACGACGGCTGGCAGCACCTGGGCAGCGGCCGGGGCTACGCCGGCTGCGGCGACTGGACCCCCGACACCGCCAAGTTCCCCGACTTCACGGCCCACGTCGCCCGCGTCCGCGACACCGGCCTGCGCTACCTCGCCTGGATCGCCCCGCTCCTGCTCGGCCCCAAGGCGGAGTGCTACGAGCGGTGGGCGACCCGCGCCCCGGTCGCCGCGACGGTGCCGGGGGCATACGTCCTCGACCCCCGCCTGCCCGAGGTGCGCGCCCATGTCGTCGACACCTGCGTCACCCTCGTCCGCGACCACGGACTCGACGGGCTCAAGCTCGACTTCCTCGACCAGGCCATGGTGTACGCGGGCGACGGCGGCGGCGACGTCGGACAGGCCCTCACCCTGCTGCTCACCGAGCTGCGGACCGCGCTGGAAGCCGTACGCCCCGAGCTGCTGCTCGAACTCCGGCAGCCCTACGTCGGCCCCGGCATGGTGGCCTTCGGCAACATGCTGCGGTCCGTCGACTGCCCCGGCGACGCCGCCGCCAACCGGGTGCGCACGATCGACACCGCCCTGCTCGCCGTCGGCGGAGCCGTGCACTCCGACCCGCTGCTGTGGAACGCCGCGGCGCCCGTGGAGGCCGCCGCCCGGCAGCTCGTCGGGGCCCTGCACTCCGTCCCGCAGATCTCCGTACGCCTCGACCGGCTCCCCCCGGACCACCTGGCGGCGCTGCGCTTCTGGCTCGCGCAGTGGCGGCGGCTGCGTCCGCAGCTGCTCGACGGGACCGTCCTGCCCGGCCGCCCCGACGACCTCTACACCCTGGTCCGTTCGGAGGCGGACGGGGTGAGCGTGGTCGACGTCCACAGCGAGCGCGCGGTGCCGGTCCGGCCGGCCGAGTTCACGGAGACCGTCCTGGTCAACGCCTCGGACACGGACCGGATCGTGCTCGACGTCGAGGGCGCCGAGGGCGCGGGGACGGCTGTGGAGATCGTGATCCACGCCTGTGACGGCCGTATGATCGAGCGGAACCCGCACACCCTCCGGCCCGGCCTGCGGAGCCTCCCCGTTCCGCGGATGGGGCTGGCAGTGGTCAGGAGCATCGGATGAACGTCATGACGAAGGGGGACCGGTGAAGGTCGGCATCGTCGAGATCGCGGCCCGCGCGGGAGTGAGCGAGGCGACCGTCAGCCGGGTGATCAACCGGCGGCAGGGGGTCGCGAAGAAGACGCGGGACGCGGTCGAGGGCGCCATGACCGAGCTGGGGTACGAGCGGCCGGTGCAGGGCCAGCTCGTCGCCGTCGTCACCGAGCGCGTCTCGAACCCGTTCTTCGCCGACGTCGCCGAGCGCATCGAGTCCGCGCTCGCCCCGCACGGGCTGAAGACCGTGCTCTGCCCGGCCTTCCCCGGCGGCGTGCAGGAACGCGAGTTCATCACGTCCATCGTCGACAAGGGCATCGCGGCCGTCGTCTTCCTCTCCGCGTCCAACACGCTGGAGGGCGCCGACACCGACACGTACGAGCTGCTCCGCGCGCGCCGCATCCCGTACCTCGGCGTCAACGGCGAGTTCGCCGACGGGGTGCCCGCCCCCGTCTTCAGCACGGACGACATGCTCGCCGCCGACCTGGCCGTCGACCATCTCTTCCAGCTCGGCCACCGCCGGATCGGCATGGCCTCGGGCCCCACGGGCAACCACCCCGCCGACCGGCGGGTGCGCGGCTTCGTGGCGGCGATGGCCAGGCGCGGCGTCGAGGACGCCGAGCAGTGGGTGATCCGGCAGTCGTACACCGTCGAGGGCGGCCAGGCCGCCGCCGCCTCCCTGCTGGGCCTCGGCGCCACCGCCGTGGTCGCCGCGAGCGACTACATGGCGCTCGGCGCGATCCGGGGCATCCGCCGCCAGGGGTACTCCGTGCCCGGCGACATCTCCGTCGTCGGCTACGACGGGTCGATGATCACCGAGTTCGTCGACCCGCCCCTGACGACGGTGCGCCAGCCCGCGGACCGGCTCGCCCTGGAGGTCGGGCGGAGCGTCCTGGCGCTCGTCACCAACCGGGACGTACCGACGGGGGAACTCCTCTTCGACCCCGAACTGGTCATCCGCGCCTCCACCGGGCCGGCGCCGAAGGGGTAGTGCCCTTCCGGGACTGCCGATGAGCCGGCGGGTGCCCTTCCGGGCGGCCCGCCGGCTCCGGCGTCGCTCCTATCCCAGGAGCTTCGCCCCGGCCCAGTCGGCATGGTCGCTGTCGATGCCGTCGCCCGCGTCCCGCACCCTGAGTTCCAGGGTGCGTACGCCGGTGACGTCGACGTCCACGGACGCGGTCGCGCTCGACGGCGTCATCACCGAGGGGCTCTCGTACAGCTTGACGCCGTCGCCCCAGACCTCGAACCGGACCGTCGAGTTCGCGCCGACCTCGTCGTCCACCCCGACATCCGAACGGAACCGTGTGTAGGCGCCGTTCAGGAGGTACGTGACGGTGCCGTTGGCGTGGGTGCCGAGGCCCTTGGCGTAGGTGACGCCGTTCAGCCTGAGCGGGTGGGAGTCGACGCTGCGGTCCTTCTGGACGGTGCCGAAGTCGCTCCGCGCGTCGGTCCAGCCGAGATCGCTCAGGTCCACCGTCTCGCCGGTCCCGCCGGACGAGGCGGTCGCGGTCACGGACGCGCCGGCCGCCACCGGAACGGTCACGTAGGACACCGTCCTGCCGGACAGCGACTTGGTCTGCGGCGTGTACGCGGTGCCGTTCACGGTGATCGAGGCGGGGGACCCGTAGAACTGGGCCTCCCAGTCGACGGACCCTCCGGAGTTGTTGGTCAGCGTGGAGGACGTCGTCCCGGTGTGCTTGAGCTTCAGGTCACTGTCACCGACCTTGAGGTGGTCGATCTCCACCCATGGGGTGTCGGAGGTCAGCCGGGAGACGGTCGCCACCTTGTGGTGGGGGGCGTCCGGCTGCACGCCCATCATGCCGTCGACGACGCTGCTGACCGCCAGGAAGGAGACCTCGGGGTAGCTGTTCTTGCCGGTCATGAGCTTCTTGAGCCACGCCCAGCCCTCGGCCGACCGGTTGTACTGGTAGTACATCTCCGGCAGGTACGAGGTCGCCTCGACGTTCAGGTCGTCGTCGTTGGCGGCGATGAAGTCCAGGTAGGCGCTGGTCCGGGGGCCGTGGTCGCCGAGGCCGGTCAGCATCATCAGGAAGCTGGCCTCGTGGCCCCAGCTGCTGTAGCCCGTACCGGCGGCGTCCTTGCCGCGCACGTACCGGTTGTTCGCCGCGTCCCACCACTTCGCCTCGAAGTGGTCGCGCACCCGCTTCGCCCGCGCGGCCCACGTGGCGCTGCCGGCGGTGTCGCCCTTCGCCTTCAGGATCTCCGCGTAGGCCTGCATCGACTGGTACTGGTACCCGAGCGCGTCGGCCGCGGAGACCAGGTTCTCGTTCGGGAACTCGAAGAACGTCGCCGTGTACTCCCCGGGCTGCTTCCTCGCCACCGGCTGCTCGGCGGCCGGGTTCGCGTCGTTCCAGGTCACCTCGTGGCCGTCCAGGAACGAACCCATCGTCGAGTCGTAGTACGCGGAGAGGGTCGGATCGTTGATCCAGGCCGCGTCGCCCGTCCACTGGTACTGCTTGAACGCCTTGGCCATCACGTTGAACGGCGAGGGCAGTTCACGGAAGCCGGTGCCGTCGATGTAGTACATGGCGCCGTACGAGCTGTGCGCCCACAGCGGCCAGCCGTTCTGGCCCGGATCGTCGGCGTCGCCGGCGAACGTCCGCATCATGTTGAAGGTCTCGGCGTCCAGACCGAGCGCGTGCGCGCCGTCGGACTGGTGGGAGATGTCCCGGTTGTAGAAGGACTCCCGGCTGGTGTACGAGCCCCAGTAGCCCGGCGTCACGGTGGAGTGCGTGGCGTCCTTGAGGCGCCACCACTCGGGCTCGTGGCCCATCATCGGGTTGCCCGGGTAGAACGTCATGCCCAGGGCGCGGCTCTTGCCCCAGTCGAAGCCGTCGTTCAGCGTCGCGTTCGGCGAGGAGATGGTCAGCGCGCTGGTCGGCGGCCCCACGTGCTGCTGCACCGTGATCCTGTCGACGCGCGGCGCCTCGCCGGCGGACACGGCCGTCAGCTCGATCGTGTCACCGGCCTTGAGCGCGATCCGGCTGGTCGTACGGGTGTCGATGTTCATCGGATCGGTGTGGTCGCGGCCGTAGCGCTGGGAGGTCGCCCACGAGTCCACGGTGGTGGAGTTGACGGCGAGCGTGTACGTCACGCCGCTCGCGGCCTTGCCGTTGTAGCGGGTGACGAGGTCGTAGGTCCCCGCGGCGCCGGAGAAGGCGGTGCGGGCGGTACTCGTCTGACCGGCGGCGCCCAGGGCGTAGGTGACGTGGTCGACGGGGTTGCCGTTCCAGGCGTGGTCGACCGTGTCGGTGCCGAAGTTGGTCAGCGACATGTTCTCGGCTTCGATCACGTACGGCCCGGCCGTCGCCGTGGCAACGGCGGGGGGACCGGGCAGGACGACGACGGCACCGGCGGAGGCGAGGACGGCGGAGAGTGCACAGGCAAGACGACGACGCATGTGCGATCGGATCCTTTCGTGCGCGACAACGTTGTCTAGGGGTGGGCGGAGGGCGAGGCGCTGTGGGAAGAAGTTGAACTGTGTCGCCTATTGAGGACTTCGGCGGGTGCGGTGTCAACGCTTGTGCACGATTGGATTGCAAAGTTGCAGGACAAACCTGCTGAGCAAAAAGAAAACTTTCACTACCTCGTTGCAGGCCGGTGGGGGTGGTGAGTAGGGTCCGGGCGTGCGGAAGCCGGGGAGCCGTGGGCGGGACGACTCCCCGGGGGCTACACGGGTCTGTACGGGTCTCTGCGGGTCTGCGCGACGACGACGGCGCGAGGGCTACGCGCGTCTGTACGGGGTTCTACGCAGGGTCTGTGCGGGGTCTACGCGGCGGTGACGCGACCGGCGGCCATGTCCATCAGCCGGGCCAGGACGCGGCCCGAGGAGGCGGAGAGGCCGTCGTGTTCCCACTCGTTGGTGACCCAGGCCTGCAGGGCGCCGACGTCGCGGGCGGTACGCAGGGAGAGGCCGGCGTCGACGTACATGTCGTCGTGGTAGACGGCGGCGGCGACGGGAACGCGGTTGGCGGCGAGGCGGGCGGGGTCGTAGAGCGGGGCCCAGTCGGTCCGGGCGGCGAGCAGGTCGGCGGCGTCGGCGAAGGGACGGAGTGCCCTGATCTCCCGGAGCATCCAGGGGTACATCATCTCCCCGGTGAGCAGCAGGGGATCGGCGTCCTCGGCGAACTCGGGGAAGTGGGAGAGGGCGCGGTCGGCGGCCCAGGCGGTGGGCCCGGCACCCTGCCCGTAGAGCGACTCCTGCAGAACGACGAAGAGCGGGTTGTCGACGAAGCCGGTGAGGCCGGCGACCTGCTGGAGGAACGTGTCGGTCAACTCGCCGTCCGCGTCGAGGGCTTCGTCGAGCAGCCAGTGGATCCGCTCGAAGCCGTCGCCCATGCCGAGCGCGAGGCCGAGGGTGCGGAGCCGTCGGACGGTGAGCCGGTCGCCGTCGGGCAGGCGGACGTCGGTGGAGTGGAGCAGGTCGGCGATCCGGCGCAGGAGGGGGGCGTCGTCGGGGTAGCGGGAGTAGAAGTCGAGGACGCGGTCGCGGACGCGCGGATAGGTGTGGGCGTAGACGTCGTCGGCGGTGGTGGCGAGCCCGGGCAGCCCGCCGGTCACGTAACAGGCGCGGAGCCCTTCGGGAGCGCGGGAGAGATAGGACAGGGTGATGAAGCCGCCGTAACTCTGCCCGAGCGTCTCCCAGGGCTCGTCACCACAGAGCTGACGTCGAATCAGCTCGGCGTCGGCGACGATGGAGTCCGCGCGGAAGTGCCCCAGATGGTCGGCGAGTCGCTCAGGCGAGCCGAACCGGCCGGCGAAGCGCGCGGTGACGGGGGTGGAGCGCCCGGTGCCGCGCTGGTCCATCAACAGCACCCGATGGGTCTTGAGCGCGTGAGCGAGCCACCCGGGCGAACCGGCGGAGGGCCGAGGCGACTTACCGCCGGGCCCACCCTGCAGATAGAGCAGCCAGGGCGACGACTCCCCGACGAGCGAGGGATCGACCACCTCACGCGCGAACACCTCGATGGCACCCCCCTGGGGCGAGGAGTGGTCGAGCGGAACGGTGAAGACGTGATCGGTGACCGCGTAAGCGGGGTGCATGGCCTGCCTCTCGATAGAAATCACGCACGACCACCACGGGCCGCACCCCAGCAAGCTATCGATGCAGTGTGACATTGCATAGATGCCGGAAGGCGCCCCGAGCCTCAGCCCCGGCACACGCCCGCACGTACAGCACGCGGGATCGGTCAGCCGGCGCCAGTCCGCTTCATGCGCGCTATTGATCCGAAACGCTTTGAGTTCAGGCTCGTTGACAGTGTGTGAGTGATCTGGTGGGGGATGCGCGGACCTGGTCGCCGGACGCGCAGGAGGCCGTGCGGTTGCTGGCGGTGTCCGCGCTGGTGGACGGCCGGGGCCGGGTAGAGGTCGCCGCCCTGTTCAAAGTGTCGGCCAGGGCCGTGGACAACTGGTGGGCGAAGTGGCAGGCCGGCGGCCGGGACGCACTGCTGTCGCGCCCGCGAGGCCGTCGCGTGGGCGAGCATCAGGTCCTGTCCGAGGCCGAGCAGGCCGCCGTCCGGCAGGCCGTCCTCGCTCACATCCCCTCTGACCTGGG